>JBEKNP010000010.1:0-51165 GCA_049522695.1 Bathyarchaeia archaeon
GGTTTAGGCATCGTTTTGACGTCTTTAGCTAAGGATCAGGAGACGGCGCAGATGATGATGATGACGTTGATGTTTCCAATGATGTTCCTCAGTGGTGTGATGTTCCCGATATCGCAGATGCCTTGGTACATGCAAGATATAAGCAAATTCCTTCCGTTGACGTATGCTTCGGATGCTATGCGAAAAGTTATGGTGCTAGGTGCAGGAGTAGGCGACATCTCTACGGACCTGATAATCCTGATAGCGTTCGGTGTAATCATGATTGCAATTGCGGTTCCGTTATTTAGAAGAATGATGACAAGGTAGGAGAAGCTGGCGAGGAAAACTTGAGTACACTTTGCTCTAAATGCCCTTTCTTTCAACTTGCGCCATTGATAAAGCGTAAGAACGCGCGCAAGAGGTGCCGCATCGAACCTCAAAGGCAACTGCGAATCTACGAGTGCAAAGACTTCCCTAAAAAGGGGCTATTCAGTAGACTGAAGTGAACATTTTTCTTCTTTTTCTTTGATATTAATTCTTAAATTGAAGATTGAAGGCTAAAACCGTTTTTACTTGCTTTATTTACGGCTGTTTTCAGCAATTATCCCGTTACGGTTTTATATGCTGCACGCGTAGAAATCAAAGAAGAGAAATAAGCCCATGTCAGATACTGGAGTTACCGTAAAGAAAAACCAAGACTTCTCGGAGTGGTATGTAGAAGTTGTTTTGAAAGCTGGACTTGCCGATTACGCACCAATTAAAGGCTGCATGATAATTCGTGAAGACGCTTACGCTATATGGGAGAAAATCCAAGAAATCCTAAACAAAAAAATCAAAGCCACAGGACATCGAAACGTGTATTTTCCCATGTTTATCCCTGAAAGCTTACTTATAAAAGAAGGAGAACACTTTGCTGGCTTCACGCCTGAAGTTGCATGGATTACTCAAGGCGGAGACACCCAACTGGAAGAGAAGTTGGCTGTCAGACCGACCAGCGAAACCATAATGTACGCTACCTTTAGCAAGTGGATTCGCAGCTGGCGAGACTTACCTATCAAGATTAACCAATGGTGCAACATCGTGCGTTGGGAAACAAAAGCTACAAGGCTTTTTTTGCGCACAAGAGAGTTTCTTTGGCAAGAAGGCCATACCGCGCACGCTACATGTGAAGAGGCAGAAGCAGAAGTCATGTATGCCCTAAACGAATACAAGGACATAATGGAAAATTACCTTGCAATACCAGTGCTGGTTGGCACAAAAAGCGATAGCGAAAAATTTGCTGGCGCACTATACACTACGGCGTTAGAGGCGATTATGCCAGATGGTAAAGCGTTGCAGATGGGCACAAGCCACAACCTCGGCCAAAACTTTGGCAAAGTCTTTGACGTTAAATTTATTGGTGAAGACAAACTTGACCATTATGTTTGGCAAACCAGCTGGGGTATCACCACTCGGCTTATTGGTGCGATGGTTATGGTTCACGGTGACGACAAAGGCTTAATTATTCCTCCCAAAGTGGCTCCTACACAAGTTGTCATTGTTCCTATTCCTTACAAGGGCGCAGAACCAGCCGCAATAGCTGCTAAAGCAAAAGAAATCGCTGAAATGCTGAAGGCTAAAGACATAAGCGTTGTTTTAGATGACCGGGAAGAGTACACGCCAGGATGGAAGTTTAACCAGTGGGAACTCAAAGGTGTTCCAATCAGAATAGAAATTGGTCCACGAGACCTCAAACAAGAGCAAGTGGTAATTGTAAGACGAGATACCGGCCAAAAAACGGCAGTTAAAGAAGTAGACATTCCAGCTACCGTTGAGAAGCTTCTGCAAGAAATTCAGGATAACCTGTTTGCAAAAGCCAAAGCCCTACTTGAAGAAAAAACATTCACTGTGCAGAGCTATGAAGAATTCAAAAAAGTCATCTGTGACAAAGGCGGCTTTGTTAAGGCAGCATGGTGCGGTAGCGCTGATTGTGAAGCAAAAATTAAGGATGAAACAGGCGCAACTATCAGAGTTCGACCCTTCCAGAAAGAAGAATCGACGACGAACTGCGTTTACTGTGGGCAGGAAGCTAAGGAAACGGTTTATTTTGCAAGGTCGTACTGACAATAGGCTCGTTTTTTAATTTAACATATGCATCGAGCTGTTTAGCCTCTTCAGTTAAACCTAGCCGTTCCATAGTCGATTGCGTTGGTATTCCCCGTTCATCCCAGTCTCTTCTCTTATAATAAGCGCTCAGCATACCATTGTATTTGTCTATGTCAAGCACCGAGCCCTTTAATGCGCCTTCAGTTAAGGGTTCTTTAAACCACCTCATAGGCGGAACATCCAAGTCTCTTGTCCATTTTTCCTTGTACTCTCGCACCCAGAAAGCGCGAATTAAATTGAGTATTCTATCGCTGATTTGGTTTAGCTGCTCAAAAGAAAACTCTATTCCGGTGGCTGCACGCAAGTATTTTTGGTACCATTCAAGCTCAAAGCCAAGTTGGTTGTAGGGAAAACGGCAGACGGTTAATGCTTCAAAGAGCCCGCCACGGATAAGCTGGGTTTCAATTAGGCGGTCAACCTTTCCTGAATCGTAGTTTTCTCTGCCCACTTTTATCTCCCATGTGATTAGCCAAGCGTCCTTATGGTGGGCACCGATGGAGCTGGTGCCATAGGCTAAAGCCATACCGGGCGCAGCATGGCAATCATAAGCGGAAACCTCCAAGCCCTTGACATGCATTGCCCACTCGCTCGACCCATTACCAACAGTTGCAGAAGCGGCTCGGACTCCTTCAGCCAAGACTGCACCCAAACCTCGCCTGTAAGCGATATCCCCAATTAACGCTTTAATCTCTTCAAACTCCCCCCACCGAATCTTCTCAGCTAACAGCCCTTTCTCAGAGGATTCCATGGCGAAGCCAAGCACATTCCCAAGAGAGATAGCGTCAAACCCAAGCTCGTCAGCCATGCGGTTCAAAGTGGCCACTTGCGCTAGATTGCCTAAACCAATGTTGGAGCCAAGCATAGCAACGTTTTCATAATCTAACTCTGAATCTTTTCCCTCACTGTCTTTAACAACGTTACCGCAGGTCATATTGCATTGTGGGCAGCCTCGGTTTGAAACCCGAATTTTTTCCATGAAAAATCCGCCGATTTCTTCAGCTTCATCGAAAACTCCTTGCCTGTAATTGAAGGTGGGAAGAGCACTGTTCTCTTGTGACCATTCTACTGTTGACATGGTCCCCTGACGTTTCCAAAAGGCGTAGAGCGGTTTAGCTAGGACTTCACGGTAACCAGCCGCTGCCAGCTTCTTCATTCCATCTAGGTCTGCAAGCGGTATTTGCGCTGTCCCTTCAATTACTATGGCTTTCAAATTTTTGGAGCCCATGACAGCGCCCATGCCAGGTCGCCCGCCCGCACGTCCCTCTTGCGAAACAACATTAGCAAACTTGACTTGGTTCTCTCCAGCTGGACCAATAGAGACGATGCCCGCGGTGTGCGAATATTTCTTTACCAGTTGCTCATAGGTTTCAAAGGAGTTTAAGCCCCAAAAATCCTTTGCATCCACAAACTCGTTGTCTTTATCTTTGATATGAAAAATGACTGGCGTTGGCGCTTTGCCCTCGAGGATTAGAGCATCGTAACCAGCTCTTCGCATATTGACAGACGCTAATGTTCCCATGTTTCCGTCACCATAACCGCCAGTTAAAGGGCTTTTCGAAGCAACAACAAGCTTACCGCTGTTTGGTAAACCAATGGCTGTTAGCGGTCCAGTGGCAAAAATCAGTTTGTTTTCAGGTGATAGCGGATCGGTTCCCTGTTTAAGAGTGTCCCAGAGGATTTTGACGGCGAAGCCTCTGCCACCCAGAAAATTCAACGCTAAAGCTTCGTCATATTTCTCTGAAACCGCCTTGGCTTTTGTTAAATCTATATTTAGAAAAGTCCTAGTCCAACCAAACATCTTGTTTATCAAAACCTGTTTTATATTTAAAGGAAGTCGATAATAAAAATATGCTGAGAGAGGGCATTCTTCATGTGATAATTTTTAACTAAAGCTATTGATGTGTTTTATCTTAGGAAGATTTATTTTTTTGGTTAGCAAGTGTTTGGGTGACAGGTAACACAACTTGGGCATAAAAGTAACAGGCAGAACATCAAATATTGAGTATGCGATACGAGACGTCATAGCGTACACTACACAGCTTGTAAAAGACGGCAAAAAAATCTATTACCTCAATATCGGTGACCCCGCGGCCTTTGATTTTAAAACACCGCAGAATGTTAAAGATGCTTTATGTAATGCAGTACAAAAGGATGATAATTACTATTCGCCTTCAGAAGGAAGACTAGACCTCAGAGAAGCAATCGTCCGAAAAGAGAAAAAAGTCAACAATGTCGACATAACAGCAGATAACGTACTGATAACTGAGGGTATTTCTGAAGGAATACAGATGATTCTTGGCGCCCTAGTTGAGAAAGGCGATGAAATTCTCTTTCCAGGCCCAACCTACCCACCATACATTTCCTACACCAGGTTTTTTGATGGCACGCCTGTTTCGTATGAAACTATAGAAGATGAAGGTTGGCATCCAAATATTGATGACTTAAGAAGCAAAATAACCAAGAAAACACGTGCCATCGTAATCATTAATCCAAACAATCCGACAGGTTCAGTTTACGATGGAAAAACGGTTAAAGAGATTCTTGACATCGCAGGAGAACATGACCTGCCGGTGCTGTCTGATGAAATTTACGACCAATTAACTTACGAGAAAGAATTCTTCAGTGCAGCTTACCTCTCTAAGGATGTGCCAGTTGTTGGGTTAAATGGATTCTCTAAAGTTTACCAAATGACCGGCTTACGCCTCGGCTACATGTACTTTAAGGGCAAAGGCAAACAACTCGACGCCCTTAAGGAAGGCGTTGAGAAGGAATGCCGCATACGCATTTGTGCCAACACGCCCGTTCAGATAGCTGCAGCAGCAGCGCTTAATGGGCCGCAGGAGATGGTGAAGGATATTGTTGACCGCCTTAAGCAGAGAAGAGAATTCTCGTGGAAACGACTAAACGAAATCGAAGGAATAAGCACCACCAAACCTGAAGGCGCATTCTACATCTTCCCCAAAATCCACGATGTCGGCACACGATGGAAAACCGACATGGAATTCGTCGTGAACCTGCTAAAAAAAACAGGCGTTCTGATCGTTAACGGCTCAGGCTTTGACCCAGTCTACGGCAGAGGTCACGCAAGAGCAGTTTTCCTGCCGCCCATAGAGGAGCTGGACGAAGCCTTCAACGCATTGGAAGCTTTCATGAAGAAAAGCAAAACAACAAAGCCATAACAGCATGGACAGGCTTGTCTAATAACCAATGTGGGAGACCTCTACCTACTATTAGTTACAGAAATTCACTTGTAAGAAGCAATACTCCCGCTTTATAATAAACAAATGGAAAAATAAAAGAAACTTTAGATTTTTATGCCCTGAGACGGGTCCTCAATTGCCTTCTGGAACTCAGCCATCAACTTCTTTGTTATCGGTCCGGGTTTGCCTTTGCCGATTGTGCGTTTGTTAACCTCGCGTATGGGCACCATTTCCATGGCGGTTCCAGTGAAGAAAGCTTCGTCAGCGGTGAACACCATGAACGGCGTTAGATTGGCTACTGTTAGTTTTATGCCAAGTTTAGCGGCAAGTTTCTCTGTGACTTCAGCGGTGATGCCAGCAAGGGCGCCTGTTGAAGTGGGTGGTGTTAATAATTCGCCGTTTTTCACGATGAAAATGTTTTCGCCTACTCCTTCAGCTACATAACCGTTGCTTTCAAGGCAGATGGCTTCGTCAACACCGTTGGCGTTTGCCTCGATTTTTGCAAGAACGCTGTTTAGGTAGTTGAGTGATTTTATTTCGTGTGAGGTTGCGTCCACTGGATTTCGTCTCACCCAAGAGAACATTGCGGTGATTCCATTCTTTTTCGCTCCGGTTACATGCAGCAAAATTTTGTCAGTTATGATTATTACTGATGGTTTGGGGCATTTGCGTGGGTCTAATCCAAGGTCGCCTACCCCTCGGGTAACTACCAAGCGAATGTATGAGTCCTTTAACTTGTTTCTCCGCAGGGTCTCAACGAGGGCTAGGGTCATTTCCTCTTTGGTTATGGGAATTTTCAGCGTTATCACATGGGCTGAACGGTAAAGGCGGTCAATGTGCTCTTTAAGTTTAAAGACAATGCAGTTGTACTCTCGGATTCCCTCAAAAACGCCGTCACCATAGAGGAGTCCATGGTCAAAGACGGATATTTTAGCCTGCGATTTAGGATAGTATGCCCCGTCAACGTAAACTATCAATTCACTCATACTGTTCTCACTTCGTTGCTAACTGTTTCATATTATTCGATTATTTGATATAGTTTATGCCGGTGATACGTATAATTCGTTTATCAACCGTGGAACTGGGGTCTCTTGGAAAGGTAAAGTGGCAACGGCAAAGGCTTGAAAGGTTTGCCAGCGATTTTCTCAGATACTTTCGATATTAACTGTTCAGTGGTCATGTTTTGCTGTTGACCCTTAAGCTCCCGGTCTCGGACAGAGAGGGTTTTTGATTCAACTTCTTTTTCGCCGATAACGATGATGTAGGGTACCCATTCCTGCTCGGCTTCACGGATTTTCTTCTGCAGTGTCGATGCGCTATCGTCGATGTCTACCCGTATGCAGTAGGAAGAAATATGCCCTGCCAGCTTATCCACCTGATCCATGAACCTGTCAGATATTGGAATAAGCCGCACCTGAGTTGGGGAAAGCCAAATCGGAAGCATCGGAGCCTTGCCAGCCATCTGCTCACGGTAAGCCTTCTCTAGTAGTGCGTAGATGTCTCGTTCGATGGCGCCGCTTGGGGAACAATGCAGAATCAGCGGGTACTGTTTTTCACCTTTCTCGTCAACGTAGGTTATTTCATAGCGTTTAGCATTTTCCACGTCAATTTGGTCTGTGCTGAGTGCAGCGGCTTTGTCTTGGTTGTCAACGAAGTTTATGTCCCATTTGAGGATGAAATAGAAGAACCGTTCGTTCCACACTTCAGCCAGCATAGGTTTGTCGAAATTTCTCGCTAATTCAGCAATGAACTCCTTATGCTCATCATAGAAGCCCTTGGTGAAGCGCATAGCTACTTCGTAATCGTCTTTTGTTAAGCCTATGTTGCTTAACACTTCCATGCTCATGTTAAACCGTGTCAAGAACTCTTTCTTTGCCTGTTTAAGGTCAGTGCAGAAAGCGTGGCAATCAGGCATAGTGAAGGCTCGCAGACGTTTTAAGCCGACGACTTCACCGCTTTTTTCACGCCTAAAACTGTAGCGTGTTAACTCGTATAGTTTGATGGGCATCTGCTTGTAGCTAAACTGAGCATCATGAGCCATAAGGAACTGCCCAAAACATGCTGCAAACCGCAAGAATAACTCCTTGTCTTCGGATTTCAATACGTATTGGCGGGCTGGAAAACGGTTTAAGTAACTTTTGAGGCTCGGATGGTTGAAGTCATACATGATTGGGGTTTCAACTTCCATGGCGCCGTACTGGTTCATGTGAAGATTGACATACTGTTCAAGCAGAGATTTTATCATGCGCCCTTTCGGGTACCAGCGGATGTTGCCCGGGTCACTGCCTGCTTCATAATCTGCGATTTCCAGCCTCTTCATCAACGTGACATGAGGTGGCATCTGAGTGACTGCTCTGGCCTTTTTAATTTCATACTGAGAGAACTTTTGAAGGTTAATATGCCCTTTGAATTTGAATTCTTCAACCGGCACCAATGAGCCATCAGGTAGAATAATATGCCAGAACGATTGCATCTTGTCCTCGGCTTTTAATGCAGCAGAAACAGGCTCTTCCTCTTTTTTGCATACACCTTCAGCCTTTGTCTCAGCCGAAACTGGTGTAGGTGCATAGGAGCGTGCCTGTTCAGCAAGCGGGTGTCCCTTTATGGAGATGGTGAATTGCTTGTTCCAGCCAAATGGAGCGCGGTAGGTTTCGATTCCTTTCTCTTTAGCGTAGGCTTCCATGGCTTTTATAATTTTGAGGGCTTCGCTTGGGTTGCTGAGGTTGCTGCTCAAATGTGCAAAGGGGTAAATTAGGATGCGGTTGGTTTTCTGTTTGCCTAGGAATGCTCGGATGTCGTCGATGGCTTTCTGTGCTATCTGAGTATTGTCGCCTTCTTCTATGGCAATGAATAATACTACGACTTCTTCTATGCGGTTTTCTTTTTGCTCCGCTTCCTCAGCAATAGCGATTTCTTTTTGGATGGGTTTGAAAACTATAAAGTTAGAGTGTAACTGGAGTATTCGCATTGCATTTCACTCTTCTCAGTGACCATAACGCCACTTATCAAGCGTTTTATCTTTTTTAGTCTTTTTTTTATATTCTTTATAATGCTCTTTGCAAATGTAAGCACGCTTTTCCTTGCTGCTAACATTTAAAACAGCCTTGACTTTGTCAACTGATAATGAACGGGCAGCTTCTCTGCCGCAGCCTGACACGTTGCATTTAACTCCTTTTTCTACACGTCCCACAATCAAAGCCTCATGCATATTAGTTTACTTCGTAAATATATGCTATTGCTTATGTTCCTTTTCATACAAAATTTTGGCTCTCTGATAAATTTTTTCTTTCGTGCCAAAATAAGTTGGGCCAAGCCCTTCGACAACCAGCGAAGCTGCAGCTGACCCGACGCAAGCACACCATGTTGATTCTTTTTGGCGTAGGTACTCAGTTAAGAAGCCGCCCATGAAAGCGTCTCCTGCGCCTGTTGGGTCAACTACAACTTGTGAAGGACATGCTGCAATATTGTATTGTGCTCCCTCAACTGAGAGCACTGAACCTTTGGCGCCCATGGTAACGATGACGGTTTCAACCCCAACGTCGTGAATCGCCTTTATCGCTGGCTTCAACTCTGACTCGCCAGTCAGTGTATAGATTTCGTTCTGCGATGACTTGTAAATGTTGATTAAACTAAATATCTGAGCATCTATAGAAGCGTTTTCTGTCACGTTTCCCGCTTCGTCGAAGCTTCGAAGTAAACCCTGAGGATCAAGCGATAAAACATCAGCGCAATGCTTTAGATGCTCAACTACTTCGAAAGATACTTCGTTGGCAATTGGCGCAACATGAATAGCTTTAGCATGCAAATCTGCTGGCACGTCAGCCAAGCTTATCGGGGATCCTTTACTTTTCAATTTCAGCACTCTATCAGACAAATCTGCATTATAACTCAGCTCAAAACGTGTTGTCTGCTCATCTACAAGTTTAACTACGGCTGAAAGGTCAATGCCTTCTTGCCTCAGCCACCAAAGGTAAGCTTCTGGAAAATTCCCGCCCACTTTGGAAATTACAGAAGATGTTGCTTCCAAGCGTTTAGCAACAAATGAAGTGTAAGTTGCAGCGCCACCTAAAACAACAAACGGGATAGTTCTGCTGGGCAATATAATTGTGTCGATTGATAAGTGACCAATAACCGCTAAATCTACGTTTTGAATTACTGCCCAGCTCCTCCCTTCATGACTAATACGACATCCAAGAGATATAAATAAAGATTAAGAATTAAGATTGAAGCAGCAGTATAGCTTTCGCCAAATCACCCTGGCATTCCGCAAGGGCTTCTCTTGCTTTCTCTAAGCTCTTACCAGTTTGGTCAGCCACAAGCCTCACATCCTCTTCAGAAAACGCTGGTTGCGCGGCCTTAGCAGCTTGGCGTTGGGATGGGGATTGCTCTGAAACTTGACCGCCGATGACCTGATACATTTTTTGCCCTTGAACTTCTAAAATTGCCACTTCGGGTTCATCGATAACTATGTCTTTGCCGCTTGTTTTAATTATGACTTGTTGAACATCGGGTACAGAATCCATGTTCATTCCCATACGTTGCATCAAACGTTTTTGCTCTCGAGGGTTCATGCGTTTATGCATAGCCTTCACTTCCACCAAGTATTCTGCACTAGAACTTGATATACTTGACTTTCCTTGCAGCCATGCCGCACCTTAACTGCCACGCCTGTTTTAAAAGCTGTCATTTCCACGCTTGAAAGCAAAGCCCGTCCAACCGCCAGAACATTCCCTGCCTCATCCTTCACGATAACTTCATCTTTAGCGCGAATCTCATCGTCAACTTTGACCACGTGAACGGCAAAAACATCTCCGCCATCAGCAATGAACTTTGAAACGTCGTTTTGCACTGTAACAAAACATTTGGCAAAAGATAAATTTTCAGCCATAAACTTAGCTGCTTTAACGCTTAAAGAAAACAAGCTATCGGTCGGGCGGAGGGTAGCTAATCTTTTTCCGTTTAAGCTAATGAAGCGTATTCTGCCTGTTCTTGGAGACAACTGTATTTCAATGTTTTCTGGGAAAAGCTTTGCTCCTATGCCCTTTCCAAACTGGTAATCAGCAATAGTTCTTACTTTGCTAAGTTCGTTCTCCACATTTTCACCATCAATTGGTTTTTTGTTTTTTCGACAAGTATAAACATAACAAGATAATAAAGACAGTGAAAGGTGAAAGCTTACATTGAGATGTGAGGTTTGCGGACATAAAATTCATGATGAACCAATAACGGCAGTAATTGAAGGAGCCAAATTAACGGTATGCGTTGAATGTTCGAAGCATGGTAAAATAATCCATCAAGAAGAAGTTGCCCTTCCTCAAAAAAACCTCAAAAAACCTCAGGCTCCTGTTTCAATGGTTCAAAGAAAACCAATTGTTGCTAAAGTGGAAATCACTCAAGAACCCGCCGAAGACTATTCAAATAAAATAAAAGTGGCGCGGGAAAAATTAGGTCTTACCCACGAGGAACTTGGCAAGAAAATAAACGAGAAAGCTTCAGTTTTAAGAAACCTTGAAGCAGGTAAAATGGCGCCAAACAACCAGCTTGCCTCAAAGCTTGAGCATATGTTGAAAATCAAGTTGCTTGTTCCAATCTCTGAAGAAAAAGTCCCCCCTCCAGTCTCAAAATCGGCCAACCAAGAATTAACCTTGGGAGACGTCATCGAGATAGACAGTAAAGACGGGGAGGTGGCCACAGAACGAAAGCCGTCATAGTTCAGCGTAGACTGAACCGTGAAGAGTCAAGTTTAGATGAACTTAAAAGATTAGCCGAATCAGCCGGATATGCTGTTGTAGCCACATTAGAACAAACCAGACCGCCTGATTCACGGTATCAAATAGGCGCTGGAAAAGTAGAAGAACTTGCCCAGATGGTGCAGGAAACAGGCGCTGAAAAAGTAATTTTTGACAACCAACTAAAAACTCGCCAAACATACAATCTAGCAAAAGCAACACACGTAGAAGTCATCGACCGATTCCAGCTCATTCTTGAAATCTTCAATAGACGAGCCACGACAACAGAAGCCCAACTCCAGATTCAACTGGCAACTCTGCAAAACGAGCTCAAGCACGCCAAGGAAAAAGTAAGATTAGCCAAAGGGAGCGAGCAGCCTGGCTTTATGGGTCTTGGCGCTTACGAAGGAGACGTTTACAGTGACGCCATAAAAAGACAGGTCCAAACAATCCTCAAAAAGCTTACAAAAATTAGAGAAAAGAGGGTGCTTCATCGAGAGAGGCGAACGGAGCTTGGCTTCTTGACTATTTCGCTTGCCGGATATACGAAGTCGGGAAAAAGCTCCTTGTTTAACGCTTTAACAGAAGAAACCACCAGAGTTGACAAAGCATTATTCACTACTCTTTCAACTACTACGCGGATGGTAGAGTTTTCCAACCGCAGGTTTCTTTTAACAGACACTGTGGGCTTCATTGACCGTTTACCCCTATCGTTGATTGAAGCATTTCATTCTACTCTTGAAGAAACTATCTTTTCAGACTTGATTATCCTGCTTTTAGATTTAAGCGAGCCAATGGAAAAAATTGAGAAGAAACACAATATTTGCCTAGAAACAATCGACCGTCTTGGAGCATCGGGCATACCGACCATAACCGCTCTAAACAAGATTGACTTAATCAACGAAGCTGAAACAAACCAAAAACTCGAAGCCCTCAAAGACAAAATTAAGAATCCAATTCTCTTGTCAGCAAAGTGCAAAACAAACCTCGATTTACTGAAAGAGGAAATACTGAGAATTCTTGAAAATTACGTTCAAGCTCAGTTTTCGGTTCCGTTAACTAACCGAACCATGCCCTTTATCTCATGGGTTCATGAAAAAACAGATATCAAAAAAGAAAATTATACCAATGATTCCATTCAAGTTATTTTTGAAGCTACCCCAGAGTTAACTGAGCAAGTGAAACGTAAAGTGGAAGAGTTAAATGGCAAATTCACAAACAATTCAAAAACCAAATGACTTGCCGAAGATTGTGGTTTTAAGGTGGGGGCACAGACCGCAGCGGGATGTGCGGTTAACTACTCATGTTGCTTTGACTGCGAGGGCACTTTGCGCTTCAGGCTTTATACTTTCAGACATAGAAGACTACAATATAAAGCAAACAGTAAGGAAGATAACCACGCGTTGGGGTGGAACCTTCCAGTTTGAAATGGGAACTTCATGGAAAAAAGCTGTTCACGACTGGAAAGCTAATGGCGGCGTTGTTGTTCATTTAACAGCTTACGGCGAAAACATCCAAACAAGCGACGCTCTAAACAGAATTAAAAACTTAAACAAGGATATTTTACTCCTTGTTGGAAGCCAGAAAGTTCCAGGCGAATTCTACTCAAGCGATGTTTCAGATTTTAATGTGTCCATTGGGAATCAGCCCCATTCAGAATGCTCTGCGCTTGCAATATTTTTGGACAGATTTTTTGAGGGTAAAGAGCTATCAAAAGACTTTGAAAAAGCCAAAATAAAGATTATCCCAAGAGAAAGGGGAAAAGAAATCAAAGCTGATGATGAATTTTACTTAAAAAAGTAAGAAGAGTTTTATTACAGCAAGTTTCAATATTAAGCATTAGGAACATTAGACTATGTTATCGACTATTGATGATGCAACTTTAATCAAAGTAGCTATGGCGTTAGGTGACGAAGAAGCCGTTAGACTAATTGAATTCCTAAAAGGCGTGGAGGAAATAACGGACGACGAAATCGCAAACAAAACAGGCATCCGCCTAAATACAGTCCGCAAAATCCTCTACAAACTTTACGATCATTCACTTGTAAGCCTCAGAAGGACAAGGGATCCAAAAACAGGATGGTTTATTTTTCACTGGAAACTTCAACCAGACCAGTTAGAAGGGTTTATTTTAAGCCAAAAACGCAGGGTTCTTGAGAAGTTAAATGTCCGGTTGGAATATGAAAAGAACCATGACTTCTATTATTGTGGCAGCCAAGAATGCAAACGGGTTCCTTTTGAAGAGGCTGTTGAACTAGTTTTCCACTGTTCAAGCTGTAGCAAACCGCTGGTACATTTTGCAAACGAAAAAATGATAAGTAAGCTGTCTGAGAAAGTTGATTTGTTAAGGAAGGAACTCGGTGAATAAAGAGCTTCCTTCAAGGGAGCAAGCAATCGAGCTTCTACACAAAAACAATTGCCCGCCTAAAGTCATTAGTCACTGTGAAGAGGTCGCAAAACTTGCTTTAGAAATCGCAAGCAAACTTGAAAAGAAAGGCATAAAAGTTGACTTAAAACTCGTTGAAGCCGGCGCTCTTTTACATGATATTGGTCGTTCAAAAAGTCACGCAGTTGACCACGGGGTTGTCGGTGCTAAGATAGCTGAATTAGGCGGTTTGCCAGAAGCGGTGGTTAGGATAATTAAGAGGCATGTGGGAGGCGGAATCACGGCTCAAGAAGCAGAGAGGTTTGGTTGGCCAAAAGATATTTATGAGCCCGTGACTTTGGAGGAGAAAATTGTTTCCTACGCCGACAAGCTAATTGACAACTCAAAAAGAGTCCCGATTGACTTGGAGATTGAGCGACTTCGAGTCGAGCACAAAGATGCTGCAGAAAGAGTTAGAAAGCTCCACGAAGAAATAACCCGTCTAGTGGGCGACTAAAAATGGTGACCTTAACATTGCTGGTTAAGGCTTCCAATTCTGCGCAGCTAAAACAGATAGATGACCTGTTGAAATCTGAGTTTGAGAATTTGGATTTAGACGTAAAGGTTTTAGGCAATCCAGTTAACAAGTGGGTTCAAGTTACCTTTTCAGGCGAAGATGAAGTTATAGCTACAAGCTACATCAACAAGAACATAGGCACCTGCCCCATAAACATAAAAAACGTAGACAAGTTCTCGGTCTTAAGGGGATACATTTCCAAAGTTGACACTGACAAACAAGAATTGAAGGTAGATGTAGGCATTTTTGAGCCTAAGATAATCCAAGCAACCATACCCTTGGCGTATTTACAAGCCCAACTTGTCGACGGCAGAAAAGTTGATTTAAAGAAAATCTCAGAGGCCTATGGGTTCCATGTGAATTTACCATTAAGCATAAAAGCAATTTCCTTAAATGGTGAGGAAGACAAGCTGTTGCAAGCGGAATTATCGACGACTCAAATCGAAAAAATCCGTTTATGGCAGCAGTCTCTTTTAGACCGGCTAATAGTTTTAAATGTATCATTTAGCCAGATAGAAACGGTGCTTGAACGGACTATGTTAAACAGGGACATTATTGGCACGGAGGCGTTAGGGTTGTTTGAGCACGCTTTAACCTGTAAGCTTGGAACAGACGCGGCTGGTTTGATTCCGAAAATCGGCAGGTACATGAGAAATTCAGTGTTTATTGTTTTTAGCCCTGAGAAAGTAAATGGGATTTACCGCTGAATCGGCATTAAATTTATAAATCGTTTACAAGATTAGTTATAACAATCTATTATCCGAAAAAGGATAATAGGCGAAACGTTCACATGAGTCAAGGCGACGACAGGGACAGAAAAAGATACAGAATTGATATAGGAGCTTATGGCAGCATAGGCATTGAAGCGCCAACTAAGAAAGAGTGTTTAGAGCTTTTCAAAGAAGTCACAAGAACTAGACGCGACTCAAAGATAGACGAAGCAATAAGACAACCTTAAGCACTAAATCAATCCTACCTTCCTATATTTGCCAAAAATAAAGGCAAATTATAGCTTGTATAGGTGCAATTTCAAAGTACATCATGCTCTTCTTTACAATGCTTCTCATAGTTTTTTTTGTTATCGTATACCGCTTGGTCCAGCGGGCACTTGAACTTGTTATCTTTAGTCATTTCAGGTTTTGGTACAGTTATGTTCGATCTTTCTTTTCTAGGACGGTTTTTTGACAAACACTCACCTCCATTTAAAAATTAGTCTTTAAAACAAGCTTCGCATACATATTATTAAGATTTTGTGACTGCGCCTAACCAACCATTAATTAAACATAGACTTCTGGCACAGAAATAGTTTGCAGAAATCCTGAGACTTTAGGCTATTGAATTTTTTTCAGTGCGTCTTCAAGCTGGTTAAAACTCTTCAAAATCATGTCGGAATGTGCTATAATCCAGGGGCTCAGGCACTCTATTTCAGATACGACTATGATTTTCTTGCCTTTGCGTTTGCCGTAAAATAGCTCCATACATGCTCCTGCCGACAGTTTAGGCAAATAAACAACCATTATGTCGCATCTGTCAGCGTCGTCTAAATCCCTCTGAACAAAATCAAACGTCGGAACCTTATCCCACCAGCATCTTTCGTCCCCTTTGTAGAGGACTTTTTCTCTATTCCACGGATCAATCACATCGAACCCCAGTTTTTCGCATACATCGCTAATTTCTTTCCGGTACCCTTGCTTGTTTTCCATGCCCAGAATAGGGCCTGATATGAACACTTTCTTCTTCATGGTGTGCTGACCGACCGTAGAATAGTAAACGTTTGGAAACGGGCCGAGCGGGACTTGAGCCAACGACCTTTGTTTTGTAAAAATAGAAAGCCTAGGGTTTTCTTAAACTTTCTTCTGCTAAAGCCCAATTTATGTGCTAAAGCCCTAACTTTTTAGGGACAACCTATAAATGCAAAAAAAAACTGTTAATATTATAGTTAGGTTAGATGGCTTTGAAAAGATTTTATGGCGCAGTAATTTTAGCAGTCTTGTGCTTATCGGTTGTTTCTTTATTTTCATTTACAGTTAATGCTCAACAAGCGGATTCTTGGCCAATGTTTCATGGCGATGTAGCGCACACTGGCTACTCAACTGGGTCAGGGCCCAACACAAACCAAACTCTCTGGGTCTTCAAAACAAACGGCGAAATCTGGGGTTCCCCAGCAGTTGCCAACGGCATCGTATATATCGCTTCATTAGATCACAACGTCTATGCCATAAACGCTAAAACTGGCACAAAAATATGGAGCTATCCCTTGGGTAGCCAAAGTTATAGTTCACCCGCTGTAGCTAACGGTTTAGTTTACATCGGATCAGATGACTACAATATTTACGCATTAAACGCTACCACTGGTGCTTATGTTTGGAAATGTACTACCGGCAATTATGTACAATCTAATCCAACGGTTTCAGGCGGAATAGTTTACGTAGGCTCAAGTGACAACAAACTTTATGCCATAAACGCTACCAGCGGCATGCCGCTATGGAATTTTACAACTGGCGGCAATGTTATCTCATCAGCAGCTGTATCTAATGGTTTAGTTTACTTTGGCTCGTATGACCACAAAGTTTACGCTCTTAATGCTCTGACAGGCGCTGAAAAATGGAATTACACGACAGGGGGCGATGTAGAATCCTCTCCAGTTGTAGGCGATGGCAACGTTTACTTCGGCAGCTATGACAACTATACTTACGCAATAAACGCTGACACTGGAGCATTAGTATGGAAAGTTACAACTGGCTACGATCAATGCGTTCAGACTTCTCTAGGCTTCGCTAATGGAATAGTCTATACAGGCGGTTCATTCGATAACAACGTGTACGCTCTAGATGCCGCAACCGACGCAACCATTTGGAATTACACGACTGGAGGCGGAATTTTTACAGCCCCAGCAATCGTTGGCAATGTTGAATACGTTGGTTCCTTAGATAACAAAACTTACGCTTTAAATGCTCAAACAGGCGCCTTCATATGGAGTTACCAAACAGGCGGCAATATCTATTCATCTCCTGCCGTAGTCAACGGGGTTGCATATTTTGGCTCCTATGACGGTAACGTTTACGCGGTTGGTAAACTGGCAAGCACTTCAGGGATATCTGGTGTTATTTACTACGTAATTGCCGCAGTAATCATAATTATAATAGCAATTGCTATTGTTGTTGTAGCGCTTAGAAGACGGCATTAACAGGCTTTTTTAAAAATCTATTGAAACGTATCTAGAAATGAAAGCAAAACATAGAATCTCAAATTCATAATTTTGTAATTATCGTTTTGAAATAAAATCTCCAATGGGTATTAGAACAAGACCGAAAATAATGAATCCAACTGCAGCATAGACTTTTTGAATTTGAATTGGCGTGCTGCCAGGATGGACAGATGGATTAACAACCGCAAAAATCAGAAACAAAACAAAACCTATCACAGCTAAAATCACTCCTATAGATATAACTAACATTCCAAAATCTGGATTATCTGAATCAACCATTTTGCCACCAAGGATTCTACTATGTATTGTGTGTAAGTTATATTTTACGTGTTTTTGGAACGTTGTTTATTTAAAAGCAGTTCAAGCTGCAACCAGATAGTGAAGCAATAAACTCAAGGGTAGCAAACTTGCTGTTTTTTCCATCAGGAAAAAGGACATGCAACGTCCTGAGCACCGCGAAGCGGTGAAAAACATTTGTGATTGCTTGGTTGAGACAACATAATATTATATATTACTATTCGATATTCATGATGTATACTGCGCAAAAAGTGTTCCTATAATGGTTAACTGCCCTAATTGCGGAAGGAAACTTGATACGCTCGATAAGAAAATAGAAAACTCCTTCTTCCGTTTGGCTGCTTACACGTGCACAAATTGTGGCAACCGTTTCAACGTGTCCTGGTAATTTTTTTTGCACTGCCAGATTTTTGCTTCGCCTTTATTTTTTTCACCTTTAAGTTTAGTTCTTAGGAATATTTGCTACCTGTTTCTTGATTTTCAGTGCACTTGAATTATTTCCAGCATAACTATGTAATATAAAACAAACAAGTCTTTCCAGTGGATTGCCTATATGGTGTATTAAAATTCCAATGCTCAATTTGCAACCTTGGAATGCAAGACCCAGAACAGTGAAGATTGCACCGAATGAATGGGCCCAGGGGGCAATTGCGCTAAGGTCATTTTAATAACTTAGCGATTGTTGTTTCAATTTGTGACAACATTATTTTATATTCTTTAAAATCGTAACCAGCAACAAGAAGGAAATAACTAAGAGCCACGTGTTGAGCGGGTCTGGCTGCTAATATGAGATAAGGTGTTCCCCTCAGCTTTTACACTTTATCGGTATTAGCACTTGGCTTGGTCCGCTTAACCTACCATTTTTGCGTGTGTGCCGTGTTGAAAAATGTTGAATTGTTGAGTTCAAGTAGCTCTTTTGGGAAGTTGGGTTTTCACACAAAATTTTGCCCCTACGCATTGCCAATTTGAAACGCCGAAGAATGATCGTTAAAGTTGCGAAACCTGGAAATGGTTCCGGGCAGTTGTGGATGTTCGAGGTTTAGTTTCATCCGTTTGTTAGCGCTCGCTTGTGGTTATGGTTGTTTCGAAGCTGAATTTGGTTATTCCACTTATGGCGGGGTACATAGTTAGGGTTAGTTCCAGAGGAATCGCTTGATCTGCGCTGAGGACTTGACTCGAGTAGTTCCAGTTTAGAGAGATATAGCTTAAGGCGGTGGATGGAGTCCAGTTTGACGTTTCCGACGACAACGAAGCCGACATTCAAAGATATAACCGAAAAGTTGAAATTCGCTGCACTTAATCTTTTTATCAGGTGAATTTTTTGCCAACTAAAGAAAAAGGAACACAAGACAATCCGTGGATACTTAAAACACCGCCAGGCACTTCTGAATTCAAAGCATATAAAGATGAAGCCGCTGCCCCGCCAGCCGTCGTTGTCTGGGTGGGTAAAACAGAGCTAAGATACCAACTTCGTTGCTTGGACGATCTGCATAAGATGTTGAAGGCAAAAGGAGATTGGATGCCGCTGGGCAGTGCAGACGAGCAGAAACCAGCTGAGGAAGGAACAGTTGAAGCTTGGGGTAGGTCATCTAAAAACCCTGTGGGCGGATGGTACGGTATCAAAAAGGGCTTACGCGGTCGATTTGCAAACTACATACCGCCAATCTTAGAAGCTTTAGGACTAGCTGAAGTTGAACATAATCCAAGAAACAATCGAATGCGAGCACTCTGAACTTTCTTCTTTCCCTTTTTTGTGGTGCGTAGTGAGTTCCAGAAACGTTTGACAGGAAGTTTATTTTCTTTTTTCAACAGTTAAATTATGAGATTTTTTCTAACTATGGGCTTTTTTCCAGCTCTTTAATTAACTGGGCTTAGGTAATAATGTGGGCGATAGCAAGCGTAGAATGGAAACGCTTGATGTTAACTAACGACTCAAGGGTAGCTCGTAATTCAGACTTGCTGCTTTGTATCATTGTTCTATCATATAAAGGAGTTCAGGGAAGACCTGAAGGTACTCTTCGTTTAAGGAATATGTAACTTTTATTCCATCCTTGTTTTTTTGAATTATTCCTTCTTCTCGGAGGCGATTCATCTGCCAAGTTAAGCCTTGTGATGTGATGGAAAGCTGTGAGGCTAATTTGCTGTGAGGAACTGCTTTCTCAGCAGTTATTCTCTTAAGAATTTCTCTAATGGTTTCATGCCTTAGCAACGAAATTAATTTCATTTCTTTGGATGAGAACTTTTTGAAGGCGAAAAACCGTTTGTATCTTCCGTCCCGAACAAACGAAATAAGACCCGCCTTTTTGAGGACGCCTAAATGAAATTCGGCCGTTCCTATAGCGATGTTCAATCCAGTGCATATGCCTCTAAATTGAATGCCTGGATTTGCAACGATGAAATCATAAACTTCTGCTTGCGTTGAATTACTAATAGAAGGAGACTGTGATTCTTGGGCTTCATAGTCAAGAGCGATCTGACCAGAGACTAATGGCGCGTTAAGATCAAAGCGTAAAGAACTATTTTTCTCAAGCTGGATTAGCGCCACGAACGAAAAAGCTATCACAAACGCTAAGAACAGAGCAAGCGATGTTTTCTGCAGAGTCAATCTTCGGGTCCCGTTTAGTATTATTGTTTCTGCCCGTTTTTAATACTATTTGTAAGCGAATGTACTAGTAAGGAACCGTACCATAAAACCTATCTAACGAAGGGGCAATAAAAGGGTCTCTTGAGTGGCAGAGGATTAATTTGCAGTTTGGAGTAATTCCAATTTATTTCGGATTTGTGGGATTAAACCTCCCTCTTATTTTTCTCGGTTTTCTTGTGTTGCTATTTGCATTCGTTCAAAAAATAAGAGGCAAGACAACTCATAATTTCGAAGTGTCTTTTCTTCTTTTATTAGTAGGAGTTCTCCTTCTGACCTTTCACGGCAGACTACTTCAATCTTTTCTGCCCTTTTCACTCCCCGAAAAACCATTATTAGATAACAACTTAACTTTCAATTATGCTCTCTCAAACCTTTTAGCCTTCGGTGTGTTTCCAATTCTCGCATTAATTATTATGAAAAGCGATTTTTCTCTTGAAAGACTTGGTCTAAGAGTGATCAACGCTCATAATACTATGATTTACTCCTTTGCAGGAATAATCTCCAATGTGCTTATCTTCATCCTGACAAGGATGCTCTTCGGGGACAGTTGGGTTCAAGGATATACTTTTGACGGCTTAATTTTGTGGATTTTATTAGTTACAATTGGCTCTGTCTTCATTCAAACTTTCTTTTTTGTAGGAATATTATTTAACAAGTATATGACTACCGAGAATGTTTTCTTGTTAGCTACAATCTCGATTTTGGCTTTCCAAGCAACAGTATCAGCCTCTTTGCCTTGGCTAATCTCAGATATAATTGCTTCGTCTGCCAAAGTCTTTGTTACTTGGAAAACCCGTAACATCTATGGCGCCGCCTCGATGAGTATTGTTGTAAGTTTTATTGAAATCGCTATTCAAATCCTTTGACAGATGTAATTTGACTGGGGAAGAAAATTATGAACCAGAAATCCTTCTTGGTATAGCAATAATCGGTGGGGAAAAAATGGATGAACAAACTCTTAGTGGTAGCGTGGAAACAGTAAAACTCACTAAACGATTTGATTTTCAAAACCAAATAATAACAGTCTTAGATGAGGCGACGTTTCAAATTATCCCTGGCGAGTTCGTTGTTATTCTTGGTCACTCAGGCGCGGGCAAGAGTACATTGCTAAACCTGATAGGAGGCTTGGACAAACCCTCAAGCGGCACAATCACGGTATGCAACACAAATCTTGTAGACCTTGATGAAGAGGAGCTCTCCTCCTTTAGGTGCACCAATGTTGGCTTTGTTTTTCAAACCTACAACTTAATATCAAGCCTAACTTCACTTGAGAATATCCAGTTTCCGATGAAGCTCGCTAATTGTGAAGACGAATCATTAATTGAATCAAGAGCTGCTGGGCTTCTAAAGTTGGTTGGGTTGAGCCAAAGGGCAGATCATCTTCCTTTCCAGTTAAGTTGTGGGGAGCAGCAACGAGTAGCCATCGCCAGAGCCCTTGCCAATGACCCTCCTTTGGTTTTAGCTGATGAACCCACGGGAAATCTGGATTGGGATACTGGCCGAGAAATTATACTATTTCTAAAGCAACTTTGTGAAGAGCAACGAAAAACTATGATTATTGTGACGCATGACGAACGCTTAGTAGAGCTTGCCGACACAACCATGCGCCTTGCAAAAGGGAGAATCACCAACATTGCTAAGCAACCTTGACTTTGGTCGTAAAGCGTTTAAACACAGAAAATTTCAACCCATATTAGCTCTCATAGGCTTAGCTATATGCGTTGCCAGCACCATCTTTCTAGTCCTACTTGGGCAGGGTTTAGAACTAATTTTTGCCCCAAGCTCCAATGGTAGAATTGCGAACTTTCTATCAGGCACAATATCCCGCTTTATTTACTTTGATAGCGCACTCATATTTATAATTGGCATGTTGCTTATTCTTTTTCTTTTCTCATCAATGATGGCAGACCGAAAACACGATGCTAGTCTAATAAAAGCATTAGGCAGCACAAAGGACGTCGGCTTCTCTTACGTTATGTCTGAGCCATTGCTGATAATTATTTATGGCTGCCTATTGGGGGGACTCGTTGGTTCAGTTGCATTCGTGGCTTATTCTGTAGCTTTTTTGCCTTTTGCTCTTTATCCTCAGGGCGTGATTTACGTTTTCATAATTTTAGGGCTTCTAATAATGTCTTTCGCTGTTTCATGGTTTATCGCTGGGCATGAAGCTGAAAAAATGTTTAAAATAGCGTCTATAAACTTGTTTTCTGGGGATATTCAAAATTTTGATTTTGTTAAAGAGCAACTTGTTGGATTTAGAAGGTTCCTCGGAAAGCTACCGTGGGCATTCCAAGTAGTTGTCAAGAGCATGATTCGAAGCAGATCAAAATCTAAGATAGCTGTAATATGTCTTATGCTTAGCATTGTATTGATGACTGTATCGTTTGCTGGTGGGGCCGTCGAGTGGTCTACGACAAGAAACTATGTTGATAACTCTTTTGGACAAAACATTATTGCTGTAGGAAACAAGCAAGTAATAGACGAGTACACTGCCTTGATGACGACTAATTTGAATGCTCAAAGTAGTTCTCTTCTAGCCTTCAACTTTCTTGAACCCCAGTTTTATATCAACAGCACTTTTATTGAGAAACTGAATTCTACTCAGGGTGTAATCACTGTTGATTCTAGGCTTCTTATGTTTACGCGTGTAGAAGAGGTACAAACTTTCGCGATAGTTGATGGTTCTTACGTTAGTTATGGGGACACTGTTCCTCGTTCGTCTAGTTCGTTGATTGTTGGTGTGGATCCTGATTATGTCGTGGATAACTTGTTAACGCAGAAAGAGGTTTTGAATTCTTCAAACTCAAGTACAACAGTAATTGGATCCTCTTTGGCAGAAACGATCTTTGATTCTCCTCTTAAGCAAAAGATTGAAATCTTCTCTAAAGACTCTAGCACAAATCAGGTATTGGCGATAGCAAATGTAACGTTAGATCCGCTAAATCGCGGATTCGTCGTTTATATGCCTCTGGATGTGTTGCAAAAATTAAACTCAATTAATGGTCAAAACCTTATACTGGTAAAGGTTCAAAACGATAGTGCTACTTCAGAAATAGCAATCTTGGCAGCGCAATATGGTTTAGCTGTAGTGAATCTAGATAAGGTGCATCAACAAGTCTTATCAAACGTTGATGGTATCTGGCTTTCTATTCTGGCTTTCCCGTTGCTGTCGGTTATAACTACTTTAATCGGATTGCTTAACTGTATGTTTGTTTCTTTTTCAGGTCGGCAACACGATTTTGGCATTCTAAAAGCAATGGGTGCCAACCCAAATTATATTGCTAAAATTGTGCTTCTTGAAAGTTTTACGCTTATACTCTTAACAGCACCAGTTGGAATCACAATTGGAATGTTATTCAATTTAGTCTTTCTTCTTCCTAACGCAACTATCTCCTTACACCTTTTCATTGCTACCATAGGCGGGTTATCACTTTTGTTATTAAGCATGTGTGGTCTAAGCACAATTATAATGTTAAAAATGAACAAACAATCACCAAAAAATCTAATGCAGGAAACAGAATAGAACCGCTAATCAAAGGTCAAGTCTTAATATAAAACGCATCCAAGAAAAAAGCGAGTAAAAGGCTAACTACTACAAAAAAATAATTGGATAAGTTGAAATGTATTCGGAAAGTTGGCAGACGAAATTTTACATAACCCTTAAATACAAAGTTAGAAATATATAACGTTAGAAATAAATAACAATGAGGGCTGGGTATGAGAAGAAACGCCGACCAAAACACTCCCTTATCAGAAGAAAATATGAACCAAAAAATCGGGACAAAAAGAAACCTAAAGTGGACAATAGGTTGCTATGGGTTTTCAGGCTTCATCGGACTTTTGGCGTTGCGTGCATTCGAATATCACAACCCGTTATACCTGTTTCTTTTCAGCTTTTTTAGCTTCTTCTGGATATTCCGATATTGGAAAGACGAACTCAAGTACCTTGGGCTTTCTGGAGTATTGGGCTTAATCATACCAGCGCTCTGGGTTGTGGGTCTATTCAAAGTGTAGAACATAATCGAACACAATATGAAACGAACTTGAGGGATTGGCAGTGAAGATAAAAATAGATGAAAGATACTTTGGCTTCTTCGGTCTTCTAGGTTTCTTGGGCTTTATCCCAGGAAACTACCCCTTCTACATGATGTTTATGCTCTTCTTCTTTTTCGCCGCCGCTCGACCCAGAACCCCAAACGGCCAATATCTAAGCGACGAGAGATGGGCAAGAAACATCACAAAAGCCTGCACAACTGCCTTTTTTGTTTTCCTTATCCCGTCAATGCTCAATATAGCATTTCTAAGGTCAGCTAACGTTTTCTCAACAGTAACCGCGTCAATACCTGTTGCAGCTTTATTGAGTCTCTTTCTCTCTTTCTACTACTACGACCAAACAGGAGACTAAACGCAATCCCCCTAAAGACCCGAATGAAAGAGCTAAGAGAAAAACACCACCTGACACAGGAGCAACTGGCACAAAAAGTAGGTGTAAGAAGAGAGACGATACTTTTTCTGGAGAAAGGCAAGTATAATCCTTCTCTCAAACTGGCTTATGATATTGCCAAGGTTTTAGATTCCAAGATAGAAGACGTTTTCATCTTTGAAGAATAGCTGTTTCCAAGCAAAATTGCACGGAAATAGGATGAGTTCTGGACTTTTTTCTTTACGTACTACGTTTTCGTCGCCGAATTAAAGTCATCACTGCGTACAACACTCCTCCAGTGAATAGCGAGATAAAGACCCCTTGAAACAGATTATACGCCAAACTCTCGCCATCAAAAAAATTAGAGATTAAACCAAACGATAAAAAGAAACCTACCATAATTATAATAATTGCCGCGTTTGGAAGCTCTTGAACCTTGAAAAGTCGCTTTAACCTGTCTTCAAATGAGGACAAATGAATGCCACTACCTTCAACACATTGTGAGAGCAACAACTATTTTACATTTTTCTCTGTCCTTGGGCAGAGGATATTGCAAGTTTCTTGGATACCGATGGCGGATTGCACTTAGCGATTTTTTCGGATATACTCTAGTTTTTGTCTGGTTTGGTTTTCTACTGTTATGGCTCCGATGAAGGGTTCACCTAAGGGGTTCACGATTTCTTTTTGCTTTGTTCGGAGCAATCCTTTTGTTTCGATGGTGACGCCATGAGCGCTGAACATGCCTACGAGAATTACATTGTCTTGAGCTGAGACGTCGAGGTCAGCTGGATATTTGACTAAGATTTTCTCCCCCGTTTCGCTCTGCAGGTAAAAGTAGGTTGCTGAAGCGGTGGTTTCGACGGTTGTGGGCAGATTCATGAACCACGTGCTGACGGTTTGTTCGTCCATCTCATCAAGGCTAACCACGGAAATAACAGTGCCCTGAACGAGAACTGCTTTCTTGTTGTGGTCTGCCTGTTGAGACAAAAGTGCGCCCACGCTTATTTTTTCAGGTGACAATTGAGTTTGTATTTGTTCGACTTCTTGTTGGACGAAAAGCGGCAACCTCATTCTCTGCACCTCAAGCACTCGTTTTTAGTTCCAGTAAAGTGTGACCAAGATATAAGGAAATTGGAAGAACGAAAAGAAAGACTATCTTCCAAGAACCAAACAGCAGGTTCAGACCACAATCAATTTGACAACGCTATTTCAGAAACAGGCTGATCCTTTTTCGTAATGACGGGCCCGCTGGAACGCGATTAATTATTTAAGCAAATCCATAACGGTTGGCTTTGCGGCGAGCATAATGACAGAGACAAATGAGGGGAACAAAAAATGTCAAATGTGGGGTTGCGAAAAAAATACAACGTGTTTCTCTTCGAGAAATTCGCCGTAATGAAAAAGACGCGACTTCACCAAGTTTTCGAAAAATACTTAAGCAAGAAGAGTTCAAAAATCGATTATAATTCCGCTTCTAACTTCCCAGAGAGATAAGCCATGACTAAAAATAACTTAATCGAAGCTGAAGGGATTGAAAAAAACTATTCAGTGGGATCGGAACTGCCTATTTTTATGTTACGCGGTATCGACTTAACGATTAAAACTGGCGACAATATTGCTATAACTGGTCCAAGTGGGTCAGGGAAATCTACCCTCTTGCACCTCCTCGGTTGCCTCGACAGGCCGACTAAAGGTACCATTAGACTTGAAGGCGTCGATACATCCAAAATGTCTAAGAAAAATTTGGCAGAAGTCAGATGCCAGAAAATCGGATTCATTTTCCAGACGTTTAATCTTATACCTAGCTTAACTGCACTCGGAAATGTGGAACTGCCTACAGCGTTTCTATCGAAAAAAACAATAGGAACAACTGAAAAAGCAATGAACCTTTCTCAAGTTTGTCGGTTTAGAAGATCGCTTCAATTATATTCCTCAGAAGCTAAGTGTAGGCCAGAAACAAAGAGTTGCCATAGCAAGAGCTTTAGTTAACGATCCCGCGATAATTCTTGCCGATGAACCCACTGGAAACTTGGACTCCAAAGCAACAGATGAAGTTATGGCTATTTTTGATTCATTAAACCGTAAAGATTAAACCGTAAAGGAGTGACTTTTGTCATAGTTACTCATAATTCTCAAGTTGCGGAGCACGCGAAGCATCTTCTCGAAATCAAGGATGGCTTGATTGTTGGAGGCGAAAACCTTTGAGGTACAGAAAAGCCTTCTCGATAGTTAAGAAAAATCTTACTCGGCACAAACTTCGAACAAGCTTATCTGCCACCGCTTTTGCTATTGCAGTTATTCTCAGCTTGGTCTTAGTTTCCATTGTGGGTGGAATGCAGCACTACTATACAAATCAACTAGAAGGACTAGGTTCAAATTGGATTTTAATAACCCCAGGTGTTCAACAAGCAGTGAGCAACGGCTTCGGAGAAGCGACTGGCGCCGCAGTTTATCCAATAACAATCAGTGATGCTTCCGCTATCAAGAATAACGCCACAGATTTTGCGGCTGTAACGCCTGTAATGCAAACTGGAGTTTATATCCCATCAACTAATAGCACTGCATTTGTGAACGGAATATGGCCAGAGATAAAGCAAGTGTTTGATCTATCTCTTAATTCTGGTGCCTTTTGGAGTACAGCTTACAACTATAAGAATGGGAGTGCGATCCCTGTTTGTGTTAGGGTATACAGTTTGGCATTCAGCCTTTAAGAATACACTAAAACTTAACGAAAATTTTACAATAACCCTTTCCAACTTAGCAACCAATGGCACTAGCATTACCTCAAATTACACGGGAACTGCTGTCGGTTTTCTTGCTGAAAAAGGCACGTTTGCTGGGTTAAACTTCGATAATATTCTCTACATTCCAATTGATGCCGCAACTAACATAGCTGGCGTTGGTGATAAAGTTAGTTACATCGAAGGCGCTGCTTCTTCATCAGGGGTTGTTAACGAAGCGGCGACGCAAGCTACGAACATTATGAAGGAGAGGCATAATGGCTTACAGGATTTTACTGTTGAAACCGAGACAGGACTAATTAATCAAATAGGGGCTCTACTGCAGCAAGACTCTACTTTAGTTGATGTTATTCAGTTATTTACGTTTGTTATTGCGGGCATATCTGTTTTTATTGTTATGATAATTGCGGTAACTGAGCGAACAAGGGAAGTGGGCATTTTGAAAGCCATCGGCGCAAAGAGTGGCGATGTGATGAAAATTTTCGTGCTTGATGCCTTAGTAATATCGGCGATTGGTGCTCTAATTGGATGTGTGATAGGATACGCTACATCATTTATGTTGGCGAAGACTGGATCAGGTTTCTTTATGTACATAGACTTGTCTGCTTTTCCTGTAACCGCTGCTGAAACTGTAGTGATAGTCATGGTTCTAGGTGTGCTTTTCGGAATCTATCCAGCATACAGGGCTGCTAAGCTTCAACCAATCGAGGCGTTAAGGTACGAATAAGTGTGCTCCTGAGTGCCATACTTGTTCCTAAATTTGTTTTTAAGGGGGATAGGAAAACCTTAACATATAAAACATTACTATGAACGTTGAGGAAATACTCATTGCTCGTTATCATACCCCAAGAGTGTGTCAGCTTTGTCAGCGCCAAGAGAGAATCACATAACCAAAGAATGGAACGATGCTGCGGAATCCTGGGTTGACTTCGTCAGGCAGGGCAAGGATTACTTTAGAGACGAACTCAACACGCCTGGAATGCTGAGGTTAATCGGGAACGTGAAAGGACTGGAAGTTCTGGACGTTGCTTGCGGAGAAGGATATAACACTAGGATACTTGCTCGCAGAGGCGCCAAAGTTACAGGCATCGACCTATCAAGGGAACTGGTCGAACAAGCAAAATCACAAGAAAAGAAGGATCGACTAGGTATACGATACTACGTTTCGAATTCTGCTGACCTTTCAAGATTTCCCGCTAAGCGTTTTGAAGTAGTCACATGCTTCATGGCTCTCATGGACATCGAAGACTACCAAGGAACAATAAGCGAGATAGCACGAATAATGAAGGATGACGGGCGGTTCATATTCTCAATCATCCATCCATGCTTCAATTACATTGCAAAAAGCGGGGAAATAGAGAGAACAGCGAGGTACTTCGAAGTTAGAGACGAACGTGTTACATGGAGAATGAAGCGCCTGCTCAGACCTTTCGATACCACAAGCTTCCACAGAACTCTCACAGACTACTCAACCGCGCTTCACAAACACGGACTATCCATAAGAAGACTCCTCGAACCGAAACCCACAAGAAAAGGACAAGCAAAATTCCCACCACTGAAACAATTCCTTCTCAAACCACACTCAATAATCTTTGAAACGGTCAAAGACATGACGATAAATTAAAGCGCGGATAATTGTTGCTAAATTAATTCGACTGTGATGTTTTGCGCTCATGGCTGTTTCGAAATTGGTCAAATTTGGTCATAATTCAATTTTTTTTCTTTCAGTCGAGGTATTATGCCAGTTCACAGTGCTTTGAAACAACACATAAAGGGAGAAAGCGGATTTAAAACCATTTTTTCCATTAAAGGGACAAGGTAGCGCGCTAGATATATAGGGAGGTTCATCTATACGATTGCGCGATAATTATGAAAGCTAAATTTACTTATGTCGGAATACGGGTCACTAACCTGCAAAAATCCATAGATTTCTACACCAAGCTACTTGGGATGAAGGTCACAGGTCGAAGCAAGATTGGACAAACTAAAGGAGAAGTTATAGGTCTGGAAAGTGAGGCAGGCGGTTTCGCCTTGGAACTTAACTATTACGAGGACAACAGCCCTTACAACATCAAATACGTTGCGGGCGAAGGGTTGGATCATCTTGCCTTTAAAGTTGATGACCTGGACAAAGCTTTGGAAGAGGCCGGCCGATTTGGTCATAGAGTTATCCTACAAATGAAAGCAGACGGCAATCGATGGGCTTACGTAGAAGACCCAGATGGAATCTGGATTGAGCTCTTCTGAGTTTTTCTTTCGGTATCAGTGCTTTTGGCGAAATACTCCAGCCTGGTTAATACTTAATTAAAGTTTAATCCAACCAACCAAAACTATGATGAATGTTGCAGAAAAGTTATAGCTGAAAAAATAGACATGTAGATCGGGTGGTTAGATTTGCTTGAAGGTAATAGTGTGAATTTGAAGGTTATGGAGAAAGAGGATTTGCCTCTATATGCAGAATGGGTTAACGAGCCTGAATTCTTAGGCAAATACATTGGTTTAACGCAGTTGTCCAAATCAGATGCAGAGAAAATGCTTGAGAATCCATATGAAATGAAGTATTTCTTTATAGAGAAAAAAGACGGCAGCAAAATAGGCCTGATATTCCATTTCTATGTTTTGCACCCAGCAGGTAGACAACTAGAAATCGGCTATGCGCTAGTTCCAAGTGAACGAGGGAAAGGCTACTGCACAGAAGCTATCAGAGCTATTGTAGATTACTTGTTTCTGTCGAAAGACATTCCGCGTATTCAGGCTTGCACTTCTCAGAAGGCATTGGAAAAAGCAGGTTTCAAGAAAGAAGGAGTGACGAGAAAGAATTTCTTCAATAGCGGAAAATGGACAGATGACTGTCTTTATCGCATTCTTAGGGAAGAATGGAAGGAACCAAAGATGCTAACAAGAATTTCGTAAGAAATCGAAATGAATCTTAACGCGTTAGTCGGATTAAAATTTAATCTTTCTCTCTCTCGTGCTCACGCCTACGTACGCTCTCACGCGCATACCCACCCCCGCACGCCCCATGAATCGTGTCTATCTCACTGTCTGTCAGTCTGTCACTCACTGCTAGCTTAATACAAACTACGATGGTGCGTGCCAATTAAGCGCGCGCTTACCGCTTATCGCTTGTATGAGTCGGCAAGCGCACCGTAAAAGTTGTTCCTTTGCCTTCTTGACTCTCAAAAGTTACAGTACCTCCTAACGATTCAGTCATGCGCTTAATTACAGCTAAACCGAATCCTTGACCTTTCGCTTTAGTCGTGAACATTGGCGTGAATAATTTGTCCTTCAAGACTTCAGGAATCCCGATTCCCGTGTCCTTGACGGTTATGAATATGTCTTTTGCTTCTTTGTAGGCATGGATGGTTAGTTTTCCGCCTTTGGGCATGGCTTGAACTGCGTTAGTCACTAAATTATATAGGATACGATTTATGTAAGAAGAGTCAGCTACAATTTTCCTTGCATACTTTTCCACTTTAACGCTTAATTTAACGTTCTCAGGCAAACCATTCTTTTTCAACAGCTCATCAATTATGATTTTTAGGTCGGCTTCCTCTGCATGCGGTTTAAGAGGTCTGGCAAAGTCTTGCAGGTCAGCAACAATCTTGTTAATGTAATCAATGTTCTTTTCAATTTCTTGAAGACTTTCTAAAGCATTCTTTTTTTCTTCGCTCTCAGGTGTTGAAGCTAATTCTGTCTTTGCTAAATATACATCTCCAGTGATAGCTTGCAATGGATTACGAATATCATGCCCAACCATACCCGCAGTAGCTCCAATAGCAGCCAACCGCTCTGAATCCTTCAACTGTTTAGTGCGCTCTTCAACAAGCTGCTCTAGATGTGTAGCGTACCGCTGCAGTTTCTCTTGAAGCTCCTTCTGCTGCGTAATATCTCGAACTATAGACCATGTACCGATTATATTTCCCTTCTCATCCGTTAGTCGCCAAGTTCTAACTGAAGCAGGAAAGACGACGCCGTCTCTTCTGCGATACTCTCTTTCAAAAACAATTGAACCTCCAGTCTCCAGCACTTCCTTTACAACTTTTTCCCTTTGTTCCCACCATTTTTCAGGCAAAAGATCATTAGCTGATAGAGTTTTTAGTTCTGTTTTTGAGTAGCCCAACATCCTCGAATAAGCTTGATTGCAGTCGATCATCCGTCCCTCTAAGTCCCTAGCCATTATTCCATCTTGCGAAGTCTCAAAGAGTCTGCGGTACCTCTTCTCAGATACCACGATCTCTTCTTCGGCTTTCTTACGCTCCGTAATATCGCTAAACATTGCAATGTTAGCCACGTGTTTTCCGTCGCTTTCAAACATTGGAGAAGCATTACAAGCTACCCAGAAAACAGAGCCGTCTTTGCGACGGAACTCAAATTCTCTATATTGAATCTGGTTATCTTGTAAGTCTTTTCTCATCTGCGAAACTTGTCTTTTCTGTTCTTCTTCAGACATGAGGTCAAAGCTCGATTTCTTGAGAAGTTCATCGGTTGAGTAGCCTAACATTTGAGCCAGCCTATTGTTAACGAAGATATGGTTGCCTTCAGGTTTAGTGATGGCTATACCTTCCGCTGCAGTATCAACGATTGTACGGTACTTTTGCTCACTTTCAGCCAAAGCTTCCTCAGCTTTCTTGCGTTCAGTGATGTCATTTGCGTAAATATTTACGTACCCTACCGAATTGATAGGAGCAAACAAGAGCGTTAATGTCTTAGCCCCAAATGTTTCTTCAAGTTCGATTCTCTTATTTGATGCTAAGGCGCTCACAGCAGTCTGAATTATATGTTCAGGTGCACGTTTGTCAACCTTGCTATTCCAAACAGCCAATAAAGAATCGCTTGCTATGTTACCGTAAAGAATTGTGCCGTTTCCGTCTATGCGAAATATCGGATTAGGATTCTCAGAAGGAAACCGTGCAATGCTTTCAATTTCGCTTTCTAGCCGTTTGCGTTCAGTTATGTCCTCGGAATTTGAAACAAAGTACCCTTTTTGTGGGGAATAGACAGAAACATGAAACCACTTTTTCATTTCTTTAATATACACTTCAGAAATGACAGGGTCACCAGTAAGAGCTACACGACCACACATGCTCAACCAATCTTCAGTAATAGCCCCTCTCTTTTGTACTTCGGTGGCTTTTTTGTCCAAAATACTCTCTCGTTTAAATCCGATGTTTCTTGCAAAAGCATCGTTAACGTCAAGATAGATATAGTCGATTGGTTTTCCTCTTTCATCAGTTATGATCCTGCAATATGCTACTCCATTCAGCATTCTAGAGAAAAACGTAGCCATTTGCTTGCGATTAAGCTCCTGCTTCCTTAAATGAGGTAAGTCCACCATGCTAAAAACCCTACAGGCTATTGCCTACTCTTAATTAAGAGCCCTTCTTAGCCTTTTGCATAAACCTAGCGCGCTGGTTTGTCCCGAAATTCGTTCATGCAATAAACAAAAAAGAAGAGGGAAGTTTTCAGATTTTCTATTGTGGCAGTTTCATCTATGTTTTCTTCGGAGGGGTTTTCTTGTTCTTGCTTTCAATGCGACTGCGGAAACGGTCAATGCAATCATGGCTACAACAACTGAAACGAGGGCTGCACTGCTGAACTCCGGAACTTTTGGAGTTGAAGTAGATGAGGCGGAACTGGTTGGACTTGCAGCTGAAGGCGTGCCTGAGGAAACTGGCGTCACAGTTACTGTGCCAGGGTCGTCGTCATTGGTCACGTAGATTGCGCCTGTGCCTGAATCGTAAGTTATGCCAGCGGGGTCAGTTCCAACATTAAGGGTTGCTGTAACGGTGTTAGTGCTGTCAGAAATGACTTCGCCGTTGCTGCAGATTATTTTGCCATCGCCTTTATCATAAACTAAGTTACCTGCAGACTGACCCAAAGATCCCACGTTGCTGATCACTTTAGAGATTTCATTGTTGCTGTCTGAGATGACCGAAACGTCGCTACTGTTTGTTACGTATATCCTGCCTTTGGCAGAATCATAGGCTAAGCTTCCCGGAGACTCGTAAGGATCCGAAGCCACCTGTATGGTTTTGGTGACAGAGTTGGAATTATCGGGTATGATAGAAACGTCGACGCCTATTGTTACGGAAACGAACATTTCCTTTTTAGTTGCATCATAGACTAGCGAACCTGGGTAAGAGTTTATGGTGATATTTCTGGTAATGGTGTTGGATGCGTCTGAAATAACTGAGACCATTTTTGTGTAGGCATCGCAGACGTATATCTCATTGGTTCCTGAATCGTAGGCTATGCCTGTGCAACCTGAGCCGAGAGGTATAGTGACGGTGGGTTTGTTAGAATTGTCGGGTATTACTTCTACTCCGCCGGAATATCCTTGTTGATATTCGGAAACGTACATTTCGCTTTTGCCTGAATCGTAAGCTAATGCAAAAGGAGGGAATGATAATCCGCTTATCGTTTGAATGACGGTGTTAGTGTTGTCTTGGATTACCGAAATGGTGCCAGCGTAGGGATTAACCACGTACACCTGATTCGTGCCTGAATCGTATGCTATTCCGCTAGGGTAGACTCCGATTCCTTCTGAAATTGTTGTTTGGGCGTGAACTGAGTTGGCTGCTGACAAGGCAAAAATCGTTATGAGTATTAAACCTAAGAGTTTCCAAACTTTGACTTTCATAAACATTCCCCAACTTTTCCTTCTAAAAACCGATTATCCTCTAATAAATTTAAGCCTTTTCGTTTTGTCAAGTCAACTTTCCAACGTTACACTCATAGAGGTCTGCTGGGAACGCTTTTACGCCTCTGTGAAAGCGTGAATGATTAAACCAGTTCGTGTATTCGTCTATTTTTTCTTTGAGCCATTCAGGAAACTTTAGTGGATTAATGAACTCTCGTTTATCCACAAAAATTACTTGTTTATAAAATTTAGTTCCAATCTTCATAAAAGAAAAGCGCACTTATTGTCCCGAAATTGAGTTAATGTTACTATTTTTGGAACTTGGAATTGTAAGTATAACTTTATTTTTTTTAAATTTTGCTTAAGGTAGATAAAATTAAGTGTTAATTTGGTGAAAAATTGGGTCTAACTTGGGAATACAGCTTTACTTAAGCCATCTTAACCTCATGAAGGAGCTTAATAACGTCAATCCCATTTCATAGAACTATTAAAAACGCCCGTAAGATAGGGTTTGAAAAGACCGCTTCCATTTTCATCGCAGTATTGCTCAATAATCTTCTTGTGCGTATGAGATACTTTCCTAAAAACTGTGCCATTGTAGAAGTAAATAAATCCAAAATGCTTCTCTTTCCAAGAAACGGATCTATTCATAGAGACTTATTCTTGTACAAGAAAAGAGAGTTTATCTGCACTGACCATTTGATCGGGGATAGCATTGTCAAGGAAGGTGATGTTGTCTTAGATATTGGTGCCAACATCGGTTACTACGCATTAATTGAGTCTCAACTCGTGGGAGCAAACGGAAAGGTCTATGCAGTTGAGCCTGTCCGAGGTAACCTTGATTTACTGAAAAGGAACGTGCGCCTAAATAATTTAAAAAACGTGGATACTTTTCAACTAGCATTTGGAGATTGCAACCAAGAATCTAAGATTTATGTTTCCACTTTTTGCAATTTATGTTCCATGAATAAACATTCCGCTGGAGGCAAAATTATAGAAGTTCAGAATGTTTCTGAAGAAACAGTCGACACATTTCTCAAGAATAAACCTTCACCGAGTTTTATTCGGATGGACGTCGAAGGTTATGAATATGAAATAATCCGCGGTATGCCCCAGACACTCAGGGGAGACCTGAGAATTCTCGTAGAATTACATCCTGAACATCTCTCTGATAAAAAATTGAATGAAATCTTTCAAATCTTGAGACAAAATAACTTCTGGGTTCGATTTGCAATCTTTGAATCTAAGGTTAATGAAAAAAAGGGTCTTAATTGGATTGTTAATTCTCTATTACAAAAAGGCGGAGTTATCTTGCCTTTGCCAGCTTTTGTTGTTGAAGATGTGTCGTTGTAAGAACTTCAAAATCTAATGAAAGCCTACTCTAAACGCAATATGCAAAAACCATTTCCCTATGACATCGTATCTCCTAATGTACTGTTTGAGAAACAAAAGTTGTCAATAGCAAACTTCAGAGAAACTATTGCTGCTAAAGTTGAGGAAATTGGATGAAATTAAGTAGGTTAGCGCGCTGCAATTAAAAAGGTTATGATGTAAGCTTCCTTAAGTGAAATGAAAAAAACATTTTTCATAAGATGATGTAATAAGTAAATAAAGTCGACAAAGCCGTTTCAGCTCAAATCTCGAGGAAAGTTTGGGATTCAGAATTCTTTAAAGTTCATATCTGATAATCTGCCCAACGGGGTCTGTTCGTTCTTTTTCCTAACAAGAATGCTCCGATTGCCACTGCCATAATTACTATTGGCATCGCTGCAACTATCAGCTCTATAGGCAGTGATGCAGTCGACTGCTGTAACGGTGAAATTGGAAGCGACGAGTTGGGAGACGTACTCGATGCAGATGTGGCTTTTGATGTTGTTGTAGAAGCCAAGTTTATGACAACATTATGAGTGCTATGGTGATAGGTGAAGGAAAGAATCCAGTAATCACTTTGAGATTGCGTAGTATATGCTATGGGGTTGTTGTCCAAGTATACTTTTACACCAGAAATATCGTTTATTAGAGATTTGGGAATGTCAACGTTGACATACCCCCTTGTTCCTGGTTCCCCAGAAACAGTAAAACTCAATTCTTGGCTTGTGGAATTAAAGGATAATTCTGAGAGGGTTGAGTTTGAGGTTACTGAGAAAACGCTTTGTTCTGAGTTAGGCGTCATAGCAAAGCTAACGATGTTACTTGTACCTGAATAATTTTCATTGCCTTCGTATACTGCTTTTAGCAGATAATTACCTGTGACAGATGGAAACCACAAAGCCGAGTAGCTACCATCAAGACCAGTATTTACAAGGGTAAGGTCCTCCCAAGATTCCCCACCAGTAACACTGTAAGAAAGAAAAATGGGTGCACCTGAAATCCCCGTTTTATCAGAGGTCAAGTCACCGTTGATGTTGACATTTAGGCTTGACTGAGATACTGAACTTGTGCAGGAAGTGGTAAGCGATGGGGTCTGCAAATTATGGGCAGTAATTGAAAAGTTGGCTATTATGTGATAGTTGCTTCCAACTTCCCCGTTTGCTCCACTGAATCCAAACCCGCTGTAAGTTGTGTTTAGTGCCCCTGTCCATTGTAGGACTAGTCCTTGGTCAACATAAACGCTGACAGCGGATCCTTGAACTTGTACGGAAACTTGATGCCACTGATTGTCGTCAACTCTTGGGTCATTAACATAGGCTGAATGATCACCGACAGAATTCTGTATTAATCCAATATAGGCGCCAGACGGGTCGCCTGTTGGTGGATTTATTATGCCTCCAGCTATGTCTTGGAAGTCTCCAGGTATGTTTTGCCAGCCATCAAATTCAATTCCGTATCCGGGGATAATTGCGTATTGAGTGTTGAAACCTAGGTCGCCTCCATTATCAAATGTTGAATACGGCTGTTTGTAAAAGAACATTGTGAATCCATCTCCTGAGTTTCCTCCGCCAACTAGGTAGCTGAAGTTAGCTGTGAAAGAGCCTGAGACTTCATATTTGAAAAAGGCAACTCCTGCTTGGTCATTACCAGAATTGGTTAAGGCTAGGTACTGGTTTGTGGGGGTCTCTGTATGCGCTTCCTAGATACGTCCATAAACCTGAATCGGTCCTGAAGTTATCTGAATATGATCGAGTAGGCTGCTGTTGAGCTTTTACTGGTTGAATGGTTGGTCTAAAATTTATCAAAGTTGATAGCAATAAAATAAGAATTATTAATGCAACAGGAATTAGGGATTTTCTCATATCTCGCGCGCTCCTGTTTCTACAACTATGGGAAGCACCTTTTTGAGCTCTCTGAACTGCTTAAGCGCTGTCACGCCGAGTTGCGTGATCGCATAGACTTTTTTTTCTTTTCTATTGATCTTAACTTCAACCAGTCCCTGCTTAGTCAAGAAGTCAAGGCACTCCCTCAGCATGCTGCAGTTGACGTTAGCATTTTGCATAACACGCGTTAGCTTTAACGGACCCTCGCGAACCAAGACCTCCAGGATATCAACATACATTTCCAGTTGAGGCCGTCTCATCGTTTCCGCCCTCTCTTCTGCGAGCAAACTTAGTTTACTTGACACGCTTGAATAGCGCGTGCCAGATAAACCGGAAACCTGTGGGGCTATGTTTTCGTTGGCTCTGAAGACTTGTTCAGAAGAGCTGAGCGTTTCCTCAACCAGAGTATAGAGTACATCCAGAAGCGAAGCAAACTTTTCCCCTTTAGCAGTTAGGCAATAGGCCTTAGGCATTTTTCTCCTGAACAATAGTTTCTTTCCCTTCAGCTCTCTCAGACGCTTGTAGATTGTCCTCATGGCAAATCCTGTTTTTTCGGCAAGTTTCTGTGCAGAAATTCCCTCCTCAGGTACATCGTTGTAAACCTTGCTCTCGGCACAGGAAAACTTTTCCATTGCAGGGTCGCGTTTTGATCTGAAAAAGAATATGTAAGCTCTTTCCCTGGGCGTTTCTACTAGGCCCACCGTTTTCAGTCTCTTTAAGAGTCGCGAAACGGCCCTCTGAGAGACAAGCCCCTTTATGTCTTCAAAGGTTTTGGGTCCACTGAGCAAAGCTTTGAGCACAGTTTCCTCGTAGCACTCGGAATTCACCGGCAGAAAATTCACTATGCTAGTTGAACCTCCGATCAATTCTGTGAGTCTGCCACCGAATGTTGTCGTGTGGTACCCGTCTTGAGCCTCGACGGCGAGCCCAACTTCTATCAATGGACGCAAGTACTCTTCCAATATGTTATCTTGACTGTGTGGGTGACCCGCCTTTCTGAGTTCTTGTTGAAGCTTGCGCACTGAATAGTAGCCTTTAGCGATCGTCATGAGAATATTTAGTCGCGTGTCGTTTTTTAGTACGTTCATTAGGTCTTTCATGAAGTCTGGGTTTTCAATGTTCTTGTGGAGTGTTCTTAGCTCATTTTTCAACTTCCAGGTTTTGCAGCTTGAGATGCATTCGAGGGGAGTTGGTGGAGTGCACTTCTGGCATTTCTCATCCAAGATTCTAAGCATCACTGCGAAATCACTATTTTTTTCCACGCTTCTGGCAGTTGCCAGTACGTTTAGTGTGTGCTCTCTTGGACTCGAAAAAGTCTCCTGTGTAATATTGGGCGCGCGTTCTGCAATCACTTTTTTGATTGTTGCCACTTCACAACCCTCCCGCTTCATTACACAGTGGGCATTGTGCACAACAAATGATGCTTTCAAACAGGTTTTTCAAACATACTTGATTTGAGATTTTGCTGCATTTCGTCAACGGTTGTTGTACTTGTTTGTACTTTAGTATATCAACATCAAAGACGGAATAGTCAGATTTGCCGTTAGATAGCCAAACTTCAAGAGTTCCGCTTCGGAACAGTTCCTGGATTGTTTTGGCGTCTTGTTCGGTTATCAGCGGTTGCAGGATTGTCTTTCCCTCTATTTCGAATATCGCCATTGTAACGCACTTCGTCTCTGAGCTTAACGGCGCTCCAGACTCGCAAGCAAGATCCTGAACTTGACCAGATCCACATCTTTTCATAGCTGCTCCTCTGACGGTACATACCTGAGTTTACTTTCCGATAAAACGGTTCTTGTAAAGGTTTATTGACACAAGAAAAACATACTAAACAAGAATGATTCTGCATTTATTGACTAAACGGGGCATTTGGTTTTTCCATAGATAAATTAATCTAACTGAGCACGTTAGTGTATCAAAGTGCTTGGGATGTCTGGTTCCGAGGAAGAAACCTACTCAACAATGTTCAGTTCTTTGAGGCATCCAGCACGCCGCAAAATCCTCAGGATGCTTTCGGAAAAATCGATGACCTTTTCCGAGATTCTTGATCACCTCGAGATTCCAAGTTCACATTTGACTTATCACCTTGAAAGCCTCGGCGAGCTAGTGGTGAAGAAAGAGGACGGAAAATACAAGTTGTCCAGTTTCGGTGAAGCCGCTATAGTAATGATGAGGGGAGCGGAAGAAGCTCCTACAGTCCAAAAGAAAAGCTTTTCGTCGTTGCCTTTGAGGTGGAAGTCGCTTTACGCAATCTTGATAATAGGCATTGTGATTTTGGCAAGCGTGTCCTACGGTCAATACGCCTCCAATAGTCAGCTGTCTAAGGATTACGGCAATTTGGGCGCTAGTTTTGAAAAGGTGCAATCGCAGAATCAGCAATTGCTTTCGGGGAGTGCCTCCGCTGACGAGGCGATGGTCATCATAAAGGACGTTTTCCAGATAGATGTCGCAAAATATAAAGTGTCCCTTCTCAGCGACACTGTGGGGCCCGAGGCCGATCTGGGAGGCATTGTTGAGGAAGTGCTGACATACTCTCTCGTGAACAACGCAAGCAATGTTAACTTGGTCTTAACGTTTAGGAACGGTAACTTCTCGCTTTTTCAGCTCAACGTGATTGAAGGAGTGACGGCGTTCACCCCGGTTTATACTCAACGTCAACCGACTGACTTCTTAACGGCGGTAAGAGACATTATAACAAGATACGAGTCTGTTGACAATGCTTCCTACCTGAACCAGATGAGCCAGCTTCTATCCGTAGCCACCATAATACAGCAAAACCAAATCTTGGGCAACGTCAAGCTAGAAAGTTCTATAGACGGAGATAATGCTCAGTTCTCGTTGCTATACACGGAAAATAACGTCGATTTCGCCGCCAAAAGCCTCCAAATAGTGTTTGAAAACGGCATCCTAACGACTTTAAGTGACGATTGGCCTCTCTACTCGATCGGCAGCGCCCAGATGAACATTACTCAAAACCAAGCAATTCAAATCGCCAGAGAGGCGGCGAACACGTTCACTTGGAACGCGAACGGAGTGAAAGTTTCCAATTTCAATGTGCTTCAACAACCCGTCTCGGCGGTGTTCTTTGCTACAGCTCGATCAGGCCTTACCTTATTCCCTTACTGGTACATCACGCTGTATCTCGACAAGGTTTACCCGGGAGGAGTTAACAGCATAGGCGTCGGGATATGGGCAGACACCGGACAGGTCGCGAACATCCAAACACTAAGCAGCTAAGCGCGCAATCTGCAGAGAAGCAACGTTATCAAGGGTTCAGGGGCGAAAAAGGGAGGTATACTTATCACAAGGTCCCGTACGATTTATTCCAACAACTGCAAGTAAGTGCAAGTAACAATGCAAGTAAAACTGTGCAAGTAAATAGGCAAGATTTAAGCGCAGTTAGTGGTTTAGAGTGGGCCGAGCCGAACTTTAACCCAAGCGGAAAAACTTATCTTCTTTTCCAATCCAATATCCTTTTCTTATAATCGGAGCACGTGATTTCAAATGGTCAACAAGCTTGTAGAATCAAGCGGTACGTGTACAATCAAAGGTCTGGGCGCTGATGGCCCTGACTTACCCTTAAAAGAGAAATTGATGCTCTTCGGCCAGTTTATCGGCGACTGGGACATCGTCGAAGCCCAGTATATACAAGCGGATGGAACTTGGGTCAAGATGAAAGGAGAGGTTCACTTCGGGTGGATTCTTGGAGGAACAGCCATTCAGGATGTTTGGATGGGTTGCAAAGAGGGTTCCCAAAAGATGACTCTCTTTGGTACTACTATCCGATTCTATGACCCCAAGATCGATGCTTGGCGCAGCACTTGGCTCTCTCCCATCAAGGGGCTTGTACAAACTTTCATAGCACTGAAAGTTGATGATGAGATTGTTCTTGAGCTCCAAAATACTGATGGTTACCCGGAGAAATGGCTATTTTCTGAAATTACACCGCAGTCTTTCAGATGGCATTCCGAGGAAACACATGACGACGGTAAAACTTGGCTGCTTACCGAGGAAATGCAGATCAGAAAAGCCGGCGCAAAAAGCTAGCGAAATTATTAGCAATTTCGGAAATTGAACTGAGTTTTCACACACTCTGTTTCGGGGATGAGCCTAATATGGGCCGAGCCGACTTGAACCCAAACTGCACATTCATCTTCAAAACCGTACATATTGGTTATAGACTCATAGTTTTTTTGCTTTTTCTTGGAAGCCAACAAGACCGCGATTATTGCCATTAATACACTTATCACTCCATACGGAATCCATTGCGCAAATTGGTTTCCATTTGCCACAATCGAATCCGTAGCATTCATTCCCATTGTCACTTTATTAGTGCTGGTTTGGTAGCTGAAAGATACCAGCCAAGCGTTTCCCAGGGGCTGCACATTGTATGATATTGGGTTTCCGTCTAGGAACACGGTTAGGTCAGAGACATCGCTGATTAGCGATTTGGGAATATATACGTCACAATATCCCGTCGTGCCTTCTGGTGCGCTGACGGTGAAATCCAGTTCTCCACTGGTAGAGTTGAAAGCAAGCGCGGATATTGTCGAGTTTGACGTCACCGAGAAAACGCTTTGCTCCCCAAAAGGCAACACTGCAAAATTAATCACCGTGCTAGTTTCAGTGTAATTGGTGTTTCCATCCCATTCAGCCTTCAAGAGATAATTTCCCGTGACAGAGGGCAACCAAACTGCCAAGAAATTTCCGTGATTGTCAGTGCTCACCGTAGTAAGTTCGTTCCAAGTGTTTCCCTGATCAACGCTGTAAGATAGCAAGATTGGTAAACCTTGCAAGCCTTTTCCGTCATCTGTTAAATTGCCACTAATTTCCACTCTGAAGTTTGAGAATGTTGTAGAACTTTGGCAAGAAACCTTGAGGTCAGGCGTTGAAGGCGCAAGCGAAGTTGTGCTAGAATACGTTGAATTGCTAGAGCCCGTAACCTTTGTTTCATATTCTGCCACTCCTCCGGCAGTCAACACTACTATCCGCATTGGGTCTCCCGATGAAATGCTCCATTGGCCGTTTGTGTAAAGTGCGGATCCGAAGCCGCCAAGCACTATTTTGGTGTCTGTCCAACTTACTAATATGATGCCAATTGAATCGGCACCGGTCGTTGGGCCATCTTGGGTGCCTGCTTCCCAACCGCACCAGCCGTCATCATGAATCTGGATTACCGGAGTGCTACCCCCGCCCACAGTATCTATTGAACCATCGCCAAGACTCATAGTTTGAGACTGCGTGTTTCCAAAGCCGCTGCCTTTAATGATTATAGTCTGCGATAAATCTGTTGAAATTGGACTAACCGAGGTAATAACAGGAGCCGGACCATTATTCGTGCCGCTCCTATTTTCCTGAGAACCTGATACATGGGTACTGTACGAAGCTACTGCCCCTGAAACCTTCACTAGGATTTGAATTGGATCTCCCGGCATTAAGTTCCATTCACCTTGGCCAGTTGTGCTAAGTGCAGATCCGAAGCCGCCAAGGACTATTTTGGTATCCGACCAGCTTACAAGAATAACGCCTATGCCGTTCCCATCATAGCCTGCCGTCCAACCATTAATAAGAGAATTATCACGAATTTGCATCGAAGGAGTATTACCTCCATCGATAGTGTCTACGGAGCCATCTCCAAGACTTATCGTTTGAGGCGCAACATTTCCGAAACCGCTGCCCTGAATAGTTATGGTCTGCAATAACGTGTCGGCGATTGAACTTACCGAAGAAATTATAGGCGGAGCTCCTGCGGAGCCAGAATTATGATTTTGATTGGATTGACTTGAAACGGCAATAGTGTTGTACGTTGCAACTCCGCTAACAGTCTGAATTTGGATTTGTAAAACATCTCCTTGCAAAACTTGGCTCCATGAAAACTGCGAACCGAGACCAGAACCAAAGCCACCTAACGTTATTTGTGTATTAGTCCAACTTACAAGGACAACACCGATAAGGTCGGGAGGTCCGTTTGTAAAACCAGACCAATTACCTGCGGCACCAGCAGAGAGTTCATTACGTTCATCATATACAACGATGCTTGGCGTAGAACCATCCCAAACGGTATCAACTGACCCGTCACCTAAACTCAAAAGTTGAGGCTGAATATTTCCGAAGCCGCTGCCTTGGATGGTTATGGTCTGCACTTGCGTCACAGCGATCAAACTTACCGAAGAAATTATAGGCGGAGCTCCTGCGGAGCTAGAATTATGATTTTGATTGGATTGACTTGAGATGACAGTAGCACTGTACGTTGCCTGTCCGTTGGCGGTCTGTACCTCTATTAGTAATGGGTCTCCAGGTGAAAGCGTCCATTGGTCGTTTGTGTTAAGTGCGGATCCGAAGCCGCCAAGCACTATTTTGGTGTCTATCCAACTTACTAGTATTATGCCAATCGAATCGGAACCTGTCGTTGGACCATCTTGGACCCCTGCTTCCCAACCCTTCAAACTGCCTTCATCGTATATTTTTATGATGGGAGTAATACCTCCGCCGACGGTATCCACAGACCCGTCGCCTAGATTCAAAAGTTGGGGTTGAATGTTTCCAAAGCCGCTACCCTGAATAGTGATGGTCTGCAATCGAGTCGCGGAGATCGGACTTACCGAAGAAATGACGGGACTTAGATCAGCGTTAACCAAACCTGCGTTCGTAAAAACGATGAGCATCGAAAAACATAGAATCGCAATAATAAATCCCGCTATGAAAGCTCTTTTCATATCAGATCCCCATGCATACGGGGGGTGTACTTTCCGATAAAACGGTTCTTGTAAAGGTTTATTGACACAAGAAAAATGTACTCACCAAGATTGATCTGCGTTTATTGATAAACGCGTTTTGTGTTTCGTCCACTCTGTTTAGGTGAAGTGCTGCTAACGCGTTTAGAAGCATAGAAATCGTCTGGAGCATGAACGATGATTTGCCCAAGAAACCATTCAACAATGTGGGCAACCCACTCCTAAAGGACGCCGACAGAAAATATTCGCTGCAGGTCCGGTCGAGTTCGGTAAGCGCGCGCTCAGGACGTGGTTAGAGGCCTGGTATATTCGAGTCCACCAAGTTTAGGGTTATGCTGTAAGACTGTCCATAAACTGTTGGAGAGGTCATGATTATTTTGATAGGCCACTGAATGCTATTATCAACGTAGAGTGTTGCGCTGATGCTCTGGCTGGTGTATTCGTAGACAGTGCAGCTTCGTGTTCCAAGTTTTGGCAAGGTTACTTGCGTGTTATAAGTGGAATTCAGAGTCATGCCATCTGGTTGGAAAGTCATATTTTCCCTATTTACCCAAGTCGTTGTGGTGTTCTCCGTTGTACCATAGGGTGTTGACATGTTAAAGGTAGTTAAGACTTGAATGTACGTTTCGTTGACGCCGACGATTTCCATTTTTACGTTTAAGGAAATTAGCGTTGATAGGACATTAGTTTGGCCTTCGTATGTTGCGTAAGCACCTACTGCAATCCAGAACTGCGGAAAGTTTTGATTGCTAGTTTGAATGCTAGATGGGTTCTGACTAGTTATCAATAGTCCACTGGCTAAGGCTACTGCTAGAGCAATAATTAAGACAACTACGGCGATTGCCGCTATTTTCTTTTTGCTGTATGTAACGATTTTTGCGTTTTGCTGATTGGTTTCCAATATGTGTCACCGTTAACCACTGTGCTAAATATTGCGAAACAATATCTGGCTTTTGGAAGGCAAAAACAAATTAACGCATGCGATTTTCGACCTACTTTCTAACATGATGTTTCTTTTTTCCTCTAACTTAATGTCAATTCTTAAATTCGTCTGTTTTGTGTTTTGGAGCTCGCTCGCGCTATTGGTTGAAAAGTCGAAAGAAGTGGGGTTCAATCTTTCAAAGACGTTTGAAAACCACTTAAAACGATTAACCAATCACTATTCATCATATCTACACAAAATATCGGCAATTTGGCAATAAAGAATTATGAAAGATGGACCGAGCCGGACTTGAACCGGCGACCTTTGGCTCGTAAAGAACCTCAATTGCAATTTGAAGACCAAAAATGAGCTTCTTGAACGATTTAAAGACTTTCAAATGGTTGATTTGAGAAGAGCTAAACGCACGGCATATGAGAAAGTTTGGTTCATAAAGAGGTTACTAAAAGACATTGACAAGCAGCCAACTGAAATTACACGAGAAGATCTTCGAAGCTATCTGAGATCTCTGGAAAAGTATAGTTCAGCAACCTACGAGAACGCGTTAATGCCAATGAAGGTGTTCTTTAGAGACTTCTTAGAAAAGCCTGAAGTTGTGGCGAGCTTCAATTTTCCTCATCAGGTCTTTAAGCCAAAGCATATAATGAGCAACGAGCAAGTCAAGCAATTCTGCACTTATCGTGAAACGCCAAAAGAGGAAGCCCTTTTCATGCTCTATGTATCGACTGGTCTTAGAAGGAAAGAAATATTGTCGCTTAAGCTTGAAGACATCGACTTTGAAAGGCGCATGATAACGCCAAACAACCATTTAGGCTTCTACAACCAAGAAGCTGAATTAACGTTAAGAGAATATTTGGCAACAAAGAAGCCTTCAAGAAGTCAAGGACTATTTCCCATGAAAACGCTGGAAGTAAAAGAGCTCTGAGATAAAGCTCAAGCCAAAACTGGGTTAAACATTACGCCTCAGAAGCTGCGTCAATGGTTCTGCACAGAAATGCTAAGACTAGGCGTATCAGAAACCTACGTTGATGCTTTCTGTGGAAGAGTACCAAAATCAGTTTTAGCTAGACACTACACTGATTTCTCATCTGAGAAACTAATTGAGATTTACAAGGAAGCTGGTCTAAAGGTCTTAGCTTAATTAAAGTACTTTAGTAGTCTGTAGTTTTCCAAGTTTCTAAATTCTAAAATGGTCTAAAAAAGAAAATGATTTTTATTTTAACTTTATCTTTTCCCTTAACTGATTTAGGGACGTACAATGGTTCTCTTTAAGGACTGACTCAACTGTTTTGTTGGAATGGTAACCAAAGTGTTTTTGAATATCAGGCGCAACGTTTCCTATTTGGGCGTCTTCACGAATTTGTCTAATATTCCCATCTTTACCTATTTGTCCAGGCATTTTAAAGATCTCCTTAAAGATATATAAACCAACAATTGGCTAATAACATTTTCTCTGACCTATCTTCTTAGCACCAGGATTCTTGGATTGTTGCCAAAGCGGGAATAATCTTTGCTTTTCTAAATTATATTTCTGAAAAAGATAAAATCTTAGAAAATACAAAGTAATTTTTAATTTTAGATTTGGCTCTAAAATTTAGAAATTAGAAAATTAGAACCGTAATTATTTAGTTATCTAAATCCTATCTGGACTTTTGTCTTTCTCGTCTGGCAGACTTTTTCTCCTTGCGTTTAGCATCTCGATCCTTCTTCTTCTGAGGCTGAGGTTTTCCCCGATCTTGTTCTCCTGTTTCCCCTTTCTTACTCATGCCACCGTCTCCTTCCGATAAAGGAATGACTCATTCGGGTTCTTGAAGTTATCTTTGTGTGCGCTAAAAAGTCAGTAACTTATCCATTTTATAAAAAACCTAGCACAGAATACCTGCCGCGTTAGCGGCATTGTCCAGGCCTCGTTTTAGGGCTTCTTTTGCTTGTTCTACTTATGAGGCATGGAACTCGCCTAGCCGAAGAATGTTGCTGCTATTTCGTAGAGCTTTGAATCAACCGTTTTCCGTTTGCCGATAACGTCCTTCAAGGGCACGGAGACCATGGTGTTTCCTTGGATGGCAACCATCTGGCCGAATTTGCCCTCATACACTAGGTCAATGGCAGCGATTCCAAATCGGGTAGCTAAAACTCTGTCATACGCGTTAGGAGATCCACCGCGTTGAAGATGCCCCAGAACTACTGCCCTAGTTTCAATGTTTTCGAATCTCTTCTCTATTTCCTTTCCTATATAGTAACCCACGCCGCCAAACCTTACGTGCCCAAATTCATCTACTCCACTGCTATAAACAATCTCTTCGCCACCTTTTGGTTTGGCGCCTTCTGCGGCGACAATTATGCTGAAGTTTCGACCGCGTTTTTGCCTCTTACTGATGCATTCGCAAACTTCTTCAATGTCGAAGGGCTTCTCAGGAATCAGAATGACGTCTGCCCCTCCAGCAATCCCTGCCTCCAAGGCGATCCAACCAGTGTATCTACCCATAACTTCAAGGATTAATACCCTATGATGCGATTCTGCCGTTGTATGAAGCCTGTCAAGTGCTTCACAAGCAATCGCAACCGCCGTTTGAAAACCAAAGGTATAATCCGTGCCAACCAGGTCGTTGTCGATCGTTTTAGGGACTCCGACGACGGGCAGCCCCATTTCGCATAGTTTGTAGGCTACGCCAAGCGTATCCTCTCCGCCTATTGCGATGACCGCATCAATACCATGTTCAGATGCATTTTTCAGAATACGGTTTGCTCCGTCTTCGCTCTTGAACGGATTAGTCCTCGACGTACCTAGTATAGATCCTCCCTTAGGGAGCAAACCTACAAGAGACTTCAAGTCTAACGGGATGAATTCACCTTCGACTAATCCTCTCCAACCGTCTTTAATGCCTACAGTTTCATATCCGTAATCTTGAATTGCCTTTCTAACGATAGCTCTCAAGACCGCGTTAATCCCAGGTGCGTCTCCCCCACCGCTCAATATACCAACTTTTATCTTAACATCTCTCCATTCCTACTATCATTTCATTCTCTTTAACAAAGTGTACCCTGCCACTATTATAGATAAGAGCCCGCTGGACTTTAATTCAGCGAGTTATGAGTACGACAATTGGACTTGAGCATTTTCTGATAATGGGGTCCCGTCGGGCCCACATTTTTGCTACCACATCCTTTTGAAAATAATTAGGAAGGGAAATTCGCTGTCTGAAAGTTTCCCAGACTTGCTCTCAGGACCGCCCGTTAACTGTCCGATATTCGCCATATCCAATTTCTGTTTTTCACTTTGGTACTGAACCCTTCGAGCCTGCGTGAAAACTATTTTCAATTTCCGAAAATTGCTAAGTTTATAGCGAACTGATGGGGTTTAGGGAAGTGTTTTCACGTATAAGAGGCAATTTCTTGAAACAAATTTGACTTTTCACATAGTCTCAACCAGTTATAAACCACTATCCATTCTTAGCCTACCCGTACTCTGTAAGTTGCCTGCACATTTAAGGTCTATGCTCTAATGGTCTCTGGAAACTTGAATAAAAAAAGCGTGAATCTTTGAAACTATCCTTAAAGCTTAATAGTCTCTGTAATTTACCTGTTTCTTAATTGAAAGTTAATCACTTGTAGAAAGTAATTATCATGTGCATATTCAAAATTTGAGATGCAAAAACTTAAAACAGAAACCAAAAGAACTAATCACTTCAAAGGGTAAAAAAATGGTAAAACTGGATTCTGAGGGTAATATTTTAGTTGGAAATGAAAAAATTCATTATAAATGGTATCGTTGTGGACGACGTACAAGAGATAGTCTAATAGGAGGTTACCAATATTGCATAGAAACAAACTATAATAGAGAGTTAATTTCAATAGATGACCATGGCAACGGCTTAGAATATGCGAAAAAGTTGCTAGAAAACGAAATTTTAAAAAGACAAAAAGTTTAAAAAACATCCACTGTCCCTAAATTAGCTATTTTCCAATAACCCTAAACGGCGTTAAGTTTCTAACATCTGAATGGTCGCAGTATCGTGTCGAATGTTTAATAATAGTTTGAGGTCGGAGTAAATTGAGTAACCAAAATGAAGAAAATAAAATTAAACCTAATGAAGAAAATAAACCTAAACCTAAAAACGCCTATGTTAAAAGTAATCGTCATAATCGTAAATTTCATAGGCGATAGAGCAGAGTAATTAAGTAATTATGGTGATAAATTATATATAACGAAATTTGATAGTTTGGCTAAAAGCGACTTGAAAAGTTACGTTGATATTGATAACTCTATAGATGTGCGACTCTGAATAGTACTTTAAATTATTTGAAAATGAATACGCAAAGATTCTAAGGCATTTTGATTTTAGCAGTTTAACCATACCTGAGACTTAGCCATGATTTATCACTTACGCTTTGCTGGGGTTAGGAACGCGCCACCGTAACCGCCTACTGCGCCGTCGATATCAGTGGGTTCAACTTTAAAAATCATCGCTTCGTCAAATGTAATTTTATCTTCAATTATGGTTTCCCTAAGCAGCCGATGCTTTTTGCCGTCCAGCGAAATATAGTTTAACTCTATGCTATCGCCTGCTGTTGCAATTATTGGGCTAATTTTTGTACATTTTACTATCTTCATTTTTTAATTAACCTCTAATTTAACCTATGCGGCACACCTATTTACAGTTTGTAAAAGAAATTGCCGCATAATTCGTTCTAAGTAGTGGCTGTAAAAATACCCTCGTGGGGAAAGGCATAGTAAACAGATAAAAAAAAGAAACCTAAATTTTAGATGCTATTGGGTTAACCTTAATTTTTATTATAATTATTGTTTGTTTTTTGGTTTTGGTTGGTTTAATCAACTGATTAAACACTCCAGTTTCAAACGTCAGGCGGTTTTTCATTCTAACAAATGTCAGCAAGCTTATAGTATGGTTCACAATCCACGAAAAAGGAAGAGGAATAGATAATGAAGTTTAAAGACGCTCTGAGAAGCTTATTCCGTAACAAAGAAGAGGAAAAGGAATCGCAAGAATTTAAGATATTAATTCTTCAACTAAACAAACAGCTTGAGTTAATGGATAAAGAGGTTGGGCTGTTGACGAAAGGATATCTTCAAATGTTTAATGACCTTGGAAGATTAGAACCATTTTCCCAGACCAAAGTGATAAGGTACAAAATTTGATAATCATGAAAGAAAATGAACAGAGGAGAATTAAATTGAATAAAATCTACATTATAAAAAAGCATCAAGCTAATCAGAAAAACAAAAATGGTAAATTAATATAAATAACGAACAATTAAAATAAGAAAAGCAGAGAAATATATCGAATAAACAACTTTGTTTATAATAAAAACGATTCAATGAATATTCTGTGTCTTGAATTGAACTTTTAAGATGGTCAACAAGTAACTTGATGCTTTTCTTTACCCTTACCTCTGTTTCTAAATTAGTTTACTCTCAACTTGTGTCTTGGCTTGTAACGACCTAAGTGATTCTTTTTTCGGTGTGCTTCTCGACACACATAACTACAGAACTTTCTCTTGGGGCGTATAGGCTTATCTCTGTTGATAGGTTCTGAACAATTCAAACAAAACTTTTCCATTCTAATCAATCCCTTTCTTTTCTCTGTTTTCTCCTATTAACTAAGAAAGCATCATAATGTTTTTTGCCATAAGCTTGCTTGCATGGGTTAGAATGAAAGAGTTTGGTCTTATCATATGTCTCGAAGGTTATTCCGCACTGAAGGCATTTTCTAATCAATACTACGCTTGAGAGTTTATCTAAAATCACCGAGTTTCCCATACTAATCTACTTCTTTCTTATCATTATCAGTAAATAAATTAATCATAATTTTTCTAAAGTTCTCTTTCTTCTATTTTCTTTGTTTTTCTTTATCTGGTTCTGGAGTCTCTTTCTCTGACAGTGTTAATCTATTTCTGCGCTATGCAGATTTAAGACTTACTTTATTTTTGATGTAAAAATTCGTCTATTTGTGGCTCTGAACGTTTGTTGCCTCTTTTTGTGCCCACAACCTTCATAATAGCTTTCATGTTTAACTATTGAAGCTGGAAGTAAACATGTTGGTTAAAGAAAAAAGATGTACCCCTATCAGAAGTTGTTTCCTTCTTGATTCACAAATTTGAGGAATCCCAAAAATGAAAGCTAAACTCCAGAAGCAACTTGATTGCAAGGACAAGGACAAACGTCAATACAAACATGTAATAGTCATTCCAGAAGAGGCAGTCAACGAATTAGGCTGGAATGATGGACAACACCTAGAGCTTACGATAACAGATTGGCGATTAATCA
>JBEKNP010000011.1:0-49101 GCA_049522695.1 Bathyarchaeia archaeon
CGTCTTGGCAAGCTTTCTGAAGGCTCCCCTAATGTCAGGAGATAGCCTCACAACATCACCAAACAAACAATTATGCATGCACTAAGAATAAGAGTGTAACGTTAGCAAGTTGACTTTACAGTATAGAAACCATTTTTAAGTTCCTCACCGCAATGAGGGCAGACTTCTTTCCGCTTCTGAATAGTCACCTTAAGATTCCTATAACTACAAGAACCAAACCAAGTTAAAACATGAAAACGAGATTTATCAGTCCTCACAGTGGCATGCGTCAACTCATACCAAAAAGTCCCGAAAATAGTTTTACGAGCATCCTGCACTTTAACAATATAATTATCCCCAGGATGAGAATGCCCTTCCGCATCAACGTAACCTTTATTCAATTTGCGGGTTAAAGATTCATATCCTGAGCAACCAGCACAAGCCTTCTCATTACCAATCGAAGAAACAGTTTTGCCACCACCAGTAACATACCTTCGAGTAGCCTTAGCACAATCACGGCACCTATCATAATTTTCCAAAAGAAAACCAACACAATGAAAATGCGGCGCTCTACGCCAGCCAAAAGGAACACCCTTACGCTGAGATTCTTGAAAATTAGCATACCGAAAACCATGAAACACAAGAGCACCACCAATAACCCCACGCGAACGCAAAATCTTAATCACTTTAGCACGTAAACGCTCATAAGGCAAATCATAACCAGAATCAGGAATCCCAACAATAAAATGCTCAGCCTTACCCTGAGTCTTCTCAGCCGACTTAATACGTTGAGTTGCTTTATTAGCCTCTCTAACAGCAAACCCATGCTTATAACAAATATTGCACCTTGGATTATAACAATGATAATGCTTTTGTCTAACAAAAACCAAACCAGCATGGGAAACCCCATCTAAACCCACTTGTCTATGCTTATCAACATTCGGACAAATTGAATATTTATGAAACTGACCACACAAAGCATTAGTCTTTTCTCCAAGACCAACATTCTCATAATTACGATACCGAGCAATATTAAACAACGGCGAACGATTAAACCTCTTCCAAGAATCAATCTCAGCCTGAGCCTGACCCAAATAAAAATCAAACCCATCAACAACCTCAGGCTTAACTAAACTCTGCTCACGAGCCGTATATGAACGCCAAGCATCCTCCTCAGCAACAGAAACAGGAACAACATTAGAAGCCTTCATGCGCTTAGATAACGGAATATAACCCGACATATCCACATCAGGGTCATAATGAAAGCCCTTAGGCAATTCAACATCAGACGAACAAAACAACCTCTCCCAAAACATATTTACCCAACACAACTACCTCTCAAAATCTGGAAGACCATCCAACTTCTCACACAAAGAAACAACATAAAAAATATCAAAACGAAGTCTAAATTTTGCACGTAAACCATAATATTTGCAGGCACTACCCCCAAGCTTACACATAAACAAAGGTACTCCACGAGAAACTGAAATCGACTCAGCAAAAGAGCACTTACTCAAGCGGTCTTTCTCAGCCACATCAGAAGTAGCAAAACCAACAACCAAAGGCTTATAGGAATTCTTAACAAATTCTTTACTCAAGCAAAAACACCCATTGACAGTCGAAACCAAAGCTTAACTAAAGTTAAACAATGGATGCGACCATCAATAGGGTCACCAGTCCTCAAATTATAACTGGGAGAGTAGCACTTAGGCTTTAAACTCAAGCACACCATAAATCAACATATAACCAAGTCATATAAAAACATTGCTAAAAAATAACGCAAAACACGCAAAAATCAAAATCGCTTACACTAAAACACCATAAAAAATAACATATATATATATATATACATCCAACTATAAAACAAAAAACCAGACGATACGCTAAAAGCCGAACCTCACAGCACTCGTTCCATTAAAATAATCAACACACTCTCCGAGTTAGCCCTGTATTTCTTAGGGAAATCCAGAAAAACAAAGTCGTAACATGAACCCCCCCCCGCGAGCGCAAGCTCTACAAAGGGGTTTCATACATCCGAAAGTCCAAAAACTAAGGACATCAATAGTAATGTGGATAAGTAACTTTTTTTAGAAAAAAAAGATTACAAAAAAACTAACAGGAACAAAATAAAATAGGAATTATGAACTTCAACAGTTTAAAAACACATGCTAAATAGCCTCAGTAAACACTTCTAAATTGACTCACTAACATTATCACACTAATCATTATCACTCTAAATAAACCAAGCAAGCCGTTCACATTAATAGTGCTCCAATTAATAGACCGCCAAAACCGAAGCAAAAGACCAAGCAAACTAAAACCATAAAGCAAACATACCAAAAATATAAAAATTCAAGAGCAGAACTTAAAAAAATATTTTAATGTTCAAATTCATGTAGCAGAACACGCAAAACCACTATTTACATCAAAACGCCTCAAGAATCAACCAACCATTCTCATAAGACCAACGTGTTTTATCATACTGAGACAGCTTAACCAAACGCTTCAAAGGAACAGACTCAATACGAGAACCCTGCTTACGAACCTTAACATACAAACGCAATTTAGCCATAATATCACAGGGTAAAAGACAAAAACAAATATTTAAAAATTGTTGAACTAACAAACTAAAACATACAACTAATCAAACACAGGGTAAAACACAGAATAAACCTTATATTACCCGACACCAATAAACTAACAAGAGGAAAACAAAAATGGAAAACCAAAAAACAGAACCAGATACACAGGGTATAACAACAAACGCTATCATCAACCAACATGAAGAAGAGATAAACAATAAGAAATTACTAAGATATCATATAAAGGCGGGTTTTCCAGTGATTGTAGTGTCAGCCGAGATCAGAACGCCGCCTTTATTGAATGGCAAACTGGAAAAAGGAAGCCCTTCTAAGGGAACGAATTCGGTGAAGCCTTTTTCTTTAAGAGCCAAAGAATTCGTGCGGTTCAGTAATCTGGCGCGAGATTTAAGCTTTACTATATAGACTATTTATGACTATAGATTCTATTTTCGGAGTACTTAATGACAACTTCCTTTCAATTGAAACATAGGTAAAGACCAAATGCACAAAAAAGTTTCCCTCTTCGAATATGAGACATTTGCAGTTCGCAAAACAAAATGCGTTGAATCTAACGATTTGCCAAGGAAGCGCGACCGCTGAAGGTAATAACTCAGCTCTAGCGAGGAATTATTTTTTACGCAGATCGCTTGATAAGTCACCAACACAATTTTATAGCCCAAGGTAGTTAATCAACGTCAAAACAATTGGAAACCCACCAGGTAAAAGCCCTTGTTAGCTCCAAATACATTTGATTCAGAAGCAAACAATGCTTTGAGCCAGAAAAAACTCTCAGATAACCCAAGCTATTTCATTAACAGAGAACTCAGCTGGATAAGATTTAACAAACGCGTCCTTGAGGAAGCACAAGACCTGTGGCATCCCTTGCTAGAAAGGGTAAAATTCATCGCCATCTGCGGCAGTAACCTTGATGAATTCTTTATGACACGAATCCCTAGGCTCATGAAAAAAATCAAGGCGGGATCTGACGAAAAATCTATAGATGGAATGACAGCCATTGAACAGATTGAAGCTACAAGAAAAGAAATAATACCTCTAATCGAAAAGCATGCTGCTTGCTGGCGAAACGAACTTCTCTCCGCACTTGCGAAAGAAAAAATCTTCATTTGGAAATTTAACCAATTAGGAGTAAAAGATAAGGAAAACTTGCGTGACTTCTTCAAGCAATCTATTCTTCCGTTCGTCAAAACTCATAAGGAAGGCTTAGATGGCGCGGCAATTGAGAATCTTCACGTCACACTCTACGTGTCAGGCTTTGCTAAGCAAGATTATTATTGCTTAGTCGATGTCCCGACTGAAGAGTTTGGAAGGCTGATAAGAATCCCAAAAAGCGTATACAGCCAAGAAATAGAGTATAACTTTGTCTTTGTTGAAGATTTGATGGTAAATAATTTAGATCTGATTTTCCCAAATGAAAAAAACTTGACAGCGTACCAATTTAGACTTACTCGAAATGGCGAAATAGACATTCTAATGGATGAGTCAGCAGACTTCCTCAATTCTGTAAAGAAGAGTCTGTCGACCAGAAAAGCTGGGTTCCCAAGTAGGCTAGAATTTGAAAGGAAAGTGCCGGCTGTCATTAAAGAAGGAATAGCTGTAGCCTTAGGCTTGCCAGATTATTTAATCTACGAGTTTGATGGACCACTCGGGTTCGTGGATCTCTGGCAAATGATTAAAATAAATCGCCCCGACCTTAAGGACAAAATTTTTCTTCCGTGCATTTCGCCACTTCTGACCACTGAAAAGAATATGTTTGCAACCATCGACAAACAAGACTTTGTCTTATATCACCCCTATGACGGCTTTGAAGTAATCATTGATCTGCTAAGAGAAGCCGCTATGGATAGCAATGTTTTGGAAATTTGCATAACAATGTATCGGATGGATCATAACTCGCCGGTTGTTGGCGCATTGATAGAGGCTGCCGAGAAAGGCAAAAAAGTAACGGCAATAGTAGAGCTGAAAGCTAAATTTGATGAAGAAAACAACATCCTTCTAGTTTCAAAACTTAGACAAGGCGGAATAAATACCATTTATAATTTTCCCAACTTCAAAGTTCACGCAAAACTCTGCTTAATTGTCAAAAAAGAAAAAGATAAAATAATAAGATACTCACACATCGGCTCAGGTAACTATAACGCTGTTACAGCTAAAATTTACGGCGACATAGGCTACTTAACAGCAAACCCCGAAGTGGGAGCTGAACTTGAAGACCTTTTCAACATAATAATAAACGGGCTTCAAGAAAAAGAATTCAAACACCTTCTTGTAGCACCTAAAACGCTGAAGAGCGAAATTCTCGGCCGAATTGACAGAGAAATAAGTTTTCACCGAAAAACAGGCAAAGGCTACTTAGCTTTTAAACTTAACAACTTAGAGGAAACTGAAGTTATCCAAGCCTTATACAGGGCATCAATGGCTGGAATCAAAATTGACCTCAACGTCCGGGGCTTATGTTGTTTAAAACCTGGAATAAAAGGAATAAGCGAGAACATTTCAGTGATATCCATAGTTGGGCGCTTCCTTGAACACGCCCGAATCTATTACTTCCATGATGATGCTGAAGAGGAAGTGCTTATTGGCAGCTCAGACATGATGTTCAGAAACCTCAACGAAAGAGTTGAAGTTCTCTTATCAGTGCCTGACCCATGCCTGCGTCATGCTATCCTTGAATACATGCTTAAAATCCACCTCAATGACAACGTTAAAGCAAGAAGATTACTGCCTGATGGGACATACGAGAGAGTTACACGTAAAGAAGGCAAAGAAGTCATCAACTCTCAAGCGTGGCTTATTCAGAACAGAGGCATTTGGAATGCGCGCTCCAATTAAGCCTCAAACATGCCAAAGCGATACAAGCTACTGCAAATTCGGCTCTGAAGCGCTCCTAAAACTTCTTCCAGTTTTTGAAGACCAAATTGAGGGCGTGATTAAAAGCGACGATATCGAATATGTTCATAAAATGCGTGTTACCTCCCGCAGACTGAGAGCTGCGCTGCCCCTTTTCAGATTCTGCTTTCCTGGAAAAGAATTCAAAGAATGGGCAAGCCAATTAAAGAAAGTCACACGTCTACTTGCCGACGCAAGAGACCTTGATGTTCAAATAGCTTTCATAGAGCAGTATGCAAGAAAACTGAAGTCTACAACTGAAAAAGCATGGGTAGAAATACTGCTTAAGGATCATAAAGACCGCAGAAAAAGCATTCAATCGTCTATTGTTAGCGGATTGGAGAAACTAGAAGCATCAAACAGTTTACAGGATATTCGCAAAATTTGTGAACAAACCATTGCAGAACAATCAAACGCTACTTTTGATTCCAATCAGGTGCTTGAAAAAGCTCATTGGCACATATCCTTTAGGCTAGACGATTTCCTATCCATGGAAAAATACGTTTACTTGGAAAATAAAAACCTAAAGCATCATGAGATGAGAATATACGCCAAGAAACTCCGCTATACTATGGAAGCCTTCTCAGCACTATACAAAAACAAACTAGCAAAAGAGATAGAAACAATAACAGCTTTTCAAGATGTACTGGGAGAAATGCACGACTGCGATGTCTGGGTAGATTACATACCTAAATTCATTGACAAAGCAAAAACCAAAATAAAATCCAAAGGAAACAAAAAAGAAGATACCGCAAAATTTGAGAAGGCACTTTTCAACTTCTTGGCTTATATAAAAGAACAAAGAAAAGGACATTATGACCAATTCGTTCGTCTTTGGAATAAAAATAAAAACAATAACTTCTTTGTTCAACTTAGAAAGACAACTAACACTGGATTAAGCAGGACTAAAGCAAAAACAAAACAACTACTTGCAAATCCCGACGTTAAAATTGCTGTTTTGTCGGATATTCACGCTAATCTGCAAGCTCTGGAAAAAGTATTTGAAGATGCTGAAGGACGAGGTGTAGAAATTTTTCTCAACGCAGGTGACTCGATAGGGTTTGGTCCGTATCCAAATGAAGTGATAGAGATGCTATGCGAAAAAAACGTGCTAAGCATTGTGGGTAACTATGATTTGGAGGTTATTGAGGGCAAAGCTAAAGTTAAAGGCGGAAAAAAAATTGCTTTGGAATTTGCCAGAAAAGAGCTGGCAAAGTCATGCGAATATTATCTTTATTCTTTACCGCGTGAACTTAGGTTTGAGGTCTCAGGCAAAAAACTGTTTGTAACACATGGGAGTCCCCAGTCGATTGAGGAGCACGTTTACCATGACTCGCCAGTTGAGCGGCTGAAAGTTCTTGCTGATGCTGCCAAGACCGATGTGATAATCGTGGGGCATTCTCATGATCAATTCTGGAGAGAGACAGGCGGGTTTTGTTTCGTCAACCCTGGAAGTGTGGGGAGACCTGGCGACGGAAACCCTCAGACGGCTTATGCAATCTTGAGTTTTAAGCCCTTCAATGTTGAGTTAATTCGGTTAGATTACGATGTCACAGTTGCCGCACAAGCTCTTCGAAAAAAAGCGTTACCTGAAAGTTTCGCTCAGATGCTGCTTCGCGGCGTATCTCTCGAAACTATAATCGAAGAAAACCACACCAAAGAAGACGCCATGGTTCAAAACTGCAAAGAAATTGCCGAAGCCTCTCAGAAGATTTCGAAAATCTACTGGCAAGATACTGAACATTACACGCAGGTTGCCCGACTTGCTTTAGAGTTCTTTGACGGTCTAACTGAAGTGCATCAGCTGGGCGAGCGGGAACGTTGCTGGCTTGAATGCGCCGCAATTCTACATGATGTAGGCATGTCAAAAGATAGGGGTGGTCATCACAAAGAATCAGCCAAACTCATCCTCAACGATACGCAGCTACCATTCACCTCTCAGGAAAGACGGATAGTGGCAAGCATAGCCCGATACCACCGCAACGGTTTGCCCAAACAGAAACATTACAACCTTGCGACGTTGAACCGCGTAACCGTCCATAAAGTAAAGATTCTGGCCAGTCTTCTTCGTATAGCAGATGGCTTAGACTATACTCACCAATCAATCGTAAAAAGTTTAAACATCAAAGTGGACACCAAAAGAATTATTGCGGAATGCTTATGTGAAACTGTGTCGACGCTGGAAGAGCAGACTTTTTATAAGAAGAAGGATTTGTTTGAAAAGGTCTTCGCTAGAAAAATGGTGCTATTATGGAAGCGACAGTGAAAACCGCTGAACATGTAGTTGGGTTTGTCGACATCGGGACAAACGCTGTGCGTCTTTTAGTGGTAAGGATAAACCCCAATTTCTCTTACACCATCATCAGCCAAGAAAAAGAAGTTATCAGACTCGGCGAACAAGAATTCAAAGACAGCATACTAAGACCAGAAGCCATGGAACGAGCCATTTTTGTCTGCGGAAAATTCGCTGATCTCGCCAAAACTTATGGCGCCACTGAAATAATAGCCGTCGGAACCTCTGCCATTCGGGAAGCGCTAAACCAATCCGATTTCCTTCAAAAACTTTTCAACGAAACAGGACTCAAGGTAGAAGTGATTCCGGGACAAGAAGAAGCCCGCCTGATTTGGTTGGGCGTTTCAAGTGGAATAGATATCGGCGAAGAAAAGGCTATTTTCATAGATTTAGGCGGTGGCAGCACTGAAATTGCCATCGGAAACCAGCACGAATGCTTTTATGTAAACAGTCTTAGATTAGGGGCAATTAGGCTAACAACTCAATTCATAGGCGAAGGCTGGACTGGACCCATAACAAGCAATGACTATAAGAAGATGAAAAATTACGCTTGCCGCAAGGTTCATGCCGTTAAAACGAGAGTCCTCGAATACGGCGTCAGGCGAGCGTGGGGATCATCAGGCACAGCCATAAACTTGGCAGAAATCGCGAACAAACTTTTCAAGAAAAACGGCAATGGAGGCGTTCTCACCCTATCAAGGAAGAACCTCAAAAAGTTAGTACCGATTCTTTGCTCTCTTTCCCTCGAAGAAAGAAAAAAATTGCCTGCTATTAACCCCGACCGAGCCGACATCATAATTGCTGGAGCAGCCATAATTGAGGCAATCATGGAAGAGTTCGGTTTGGAAGAAATCTGCATTACTCATAGAGAGCTGCGGGACGGCCTGCTTGTTGAATACTTATCGAATTTTGAGGGCTTTCGTGAACTACAAAAGGCACCAATGAGAAACAGGAGCGTTTTGCACTTAGGCAGGTCTTGCAACTTCGACGAGAAACATTCGGAAACGGTGACTTCTTTGGCGTTGCAGCTTTTTGACAGTGCAAAACAAATCGGGCTACACAACTTAGGTGAGGCAGAGAAAGAACTCTTGAAGCATGCAGCAACGTTGCATGATGTCGGCGATTTTCTTTCGTTTAATGACCATCAGCTTCATTCCCACTATATTATTAGCAACGCTGAGCTTCTTGGTTTTGACCCAAAAGAAACCCAAATAATGGCGAACATAGCACGTTTCCACAGGAAAAAGTTACCTTCCAAAAAAGCATTAAAAATCACAGAATTAGACGAAAAAACCAATGACACCATTGCCATTCTTTCAACGTTTCTCCGATTTGCAGAAAAGCTTGACCGAAGCCACTGCGGACTTGTAAAGAAAGCAGAATTTGTCAAAGTCAATAAAGACCAAGTGCTACTCTCGTTTTATTCAGACTCAGACTGCAGCCTTGAAGAATGGAGCATTATCCAAAATCGGCAAGCATTCTATGAAGCCTTCGAAAAGCAGCTTGACGCTAAATGCACAGTTACACAAAGTACCCAATAAAGCTGCAGACTTCAAGCACACTCTTTTTACTTTTTTGTTCTGTATTCTCTACTCTTTTTCCAGTTCCGCTTTCGCCTTTTCCAAAGCTTCATTTTGCTCTTTACTTAAGACAGGATATTTTAAATTCAGTTTCTGAATTTGCGACACTATAATATCAGAAATTGATATATGAGTAACCCATTTCTTATCTGCAGGAATAATATACCAAGGTGCCCATTCAGTGCTTGTCTCATTAACCATATCTTCGTATGCTTCCATATAATCAGCCCATTTTGAGCGCTCCGAAAGGTCCGTGAGCGAAAATTTCCAATTTTTGTCAGGGTCTTCTAGGCGTTTGAGCAGCCGCTGTTTCTGCCGATTCTCTGAGACATTGAGGAAAAATTTCAGCACTATCGTCCCGTTCCGAACTAAGTGCCGCTCAAACATGTTTATGTCCTCATACCGTTGATTCCAAAACTGCTTTCCCTCCACCTCCGGAGGTAGCTTGGTCTTTTCTAAGACCTCAGGACGAACCTTAACGATGAGCACATCCTCATAGTATGAACGATTGAAAATGCCTATGCGTCCCCTTTCGGGCAGTGCCTTCACATGACGCCACAGAAAATCGTGATTCAGTTCCTCTTCAGATGGAGTTTTGAAAGCAGTAACTTGGCAACCTTGAGGGTTAACCCCTGACATTACATGACGGATTGTGCTGTCTTTTCCTGCTGCATCCATCCCTTGGAGAATAATTAACATGGAATAAGTGTTGCTTGCCCAAAACAACTCCTGCATATTAATCAGTTTCTGCCTGTTCTCCTCAAGAATAGCTAATGCCTGTTCTTTTACTGCTTTTTTGCCCTCTTCGTCTTCCTTTTTCTTAGCCCATTTCGGAATCCAACCTGAATCAAAATCCTTCAAACTAGTCTTTTTACCAGACGGCACCTTGAAATCTTCTGAATCCATCGACATCTAAAACAGCCTCATTAAGAATAGGTTACGCTGCCTAATAATAGCTACTCTATCAACAAAGAGCTGCTCAATTAAGATAACCAACCCAAAAAAATCTGCCAAGATCGGCATGTGATTGCTAACCAACAAACAAAATAAAGGGGTCTTATTCGAAAAAGTCTATTAGAAAAACAAAAGGTTCACTAATCAAAGGAAAAAAGGGAGAGAAGAAGCTAGCTAGGATCTTTTTTAAGTTGTTATTTCGCTGTCTGAGGTCTTTGCCTTTTCTGGCGTTTCTGGGGCAGTTTCCTCTTTGTTTGGCTGCTCCGTTTTGGCTAAGGTTTCTGCCTTTACTTTTGGTTTCTTTGTTGAAACGATTTTTGGCTTTGGACCACGCTTTGTTGCTGGGCTGGCCATAGCTTTCGGAGTCGCGGTCTTGGTCTTTAAAGTTGGAGCTTTTTTGGGCTTAAAAGCGGGAGCTTCTTTGGGTTTAACATTAAGTTTCTTTTTGGCGTTCCAGATTGGAAATTCACCATGATCTTCTTTGAATTTGGCGAGCAATTCTTCCTGCATAATTCTTGGTTTGTCTGTTAGGATCCAGCTTATAGCGGCCTTTTCTATGTAGCCTTCGCCGAAAAGCATCTGGTTGATCTTCTTTGTGTTTTTTCCTCCGTATCCTGCCAAATATCCGCCCAGTATCCTTTTGACGGGTTTTTTTGTGCGTCCTATGTATAGAATATCAGATTCTGGTTTTCCTGAGAGGTCCTTATCTACTATTATGATGACGCTACCTTTGTCTGAAGGCAAATTTGAGTGTGCTAACGTTTTCAGCGGGAACCATTCGGAGAATCCTGTTTCGATTAAAGTTTTAGAATTCATAATTCATTAAGAACCATTAGGAGAGATTTAACTATTTCCAATGTAGTGGAATGGGCAACTATATAGCACGTCGCGCGCTGACTTTACTTCGCTATTTTTCCACATTGGTCAGCATCGAAGCACGCTTTCTTTCTCAATAGTCAGGAGGAGAGCTTGAACCGTAGATAAGAAACGCTACCTTTTTGAATATGAACGATTGCCATCCACAGGATAAGAAGCAAGAAGATTTGCTTAGGAAGCACCAACGCTGAGCCAGCGCTGTCGCAATATTTATAATTCGTTTTCAACTTATACCTCCACCGTTAAGAATATTAAGATTATAATTTCCGAAACCGTTAAACCGCGCGCGAGTAATCGAAAACATCAAAGCAATATCCATCGTAGGGAATTTCTTGAACACGCTCGAATCTATTGTTTCCGAACGGGGACGGAAAGTCTTGATAGGAAGCTCAGCCATGATGTTCCGAAATCTCAACGAACCAGTCAAGGTGCTCTTCTCGGTGCCTGACTTGCTCATAAGCCCAGCGATTCTGGAAAACATGCTCAAAATACACTTTCGGGACAACGTGAAAGCCCGAAGGCTTCTTTCAGACTGCCTTTACGAAAGAGTTTTGTCGGATGAAAGCGAAGAAAGAATAAACTCGCAAGCTTTGCTGATCAAGCATGGAGGTTTATGGCATGAACACCCGCTTTGACCCTACCGGCTCCACGACAGATTCTAGTTACTGCCGCTTCGGGGCCGAAGCCCTCGCGAAACTTCTTCAAACTATTGAAGCTCAAATAGACGGGGTTGAAAAAAGCGAGGACATAGAGTACGTGCATAAAATGAGAGTCACTTCCCGCAGAATAAGAGCCGCCATGCCTCTTTTCAGAGAATGTTTCCCAAAGAAACGCTACAAAAAATGGCTAAACGAAATCAAGAAAGTTACTCAGTTCCTCGGCATTGCAAGAGATCTGGACGTGCAGATCTCTGTTATAAAAGACTACGTTAAACAGCTTCAACCCACTGAGCCTAAAACGGGAATGGATGCTTTGCTTCAGCGGCATGTTGACCAAAGAACATACCTGCAATCGAACATAATCAACGGACTACAAGAGCTTACAAAGTCAAGAGTTTTGCAGCAAACAACGAGTTACTGCAGACAAATCATCAAGCAGACAGCAAGCACCTCTTTCGACTTGTTCGTCGTTCGCGAAAAAGCCTTCTGGCAAATATCTTCCAAACTCGACAAGTTCCTAGCCATGGAAGATTACGTTCATAAGGAAAACGAAATCCTCAAACACCATGAAATGCGCATTCGAGCCAAATGGCTCCGATACACCATGGAAACGTTTGCACCGCTTTACCAAGAAGAACTCTCGGAAGAGATAAAAATGATGAAAAATTTTCAAGATACGCTTGGCGAAATGCACGACTGCGACGTATGGATCGAACGTATTCCAAAATTCATAAACGAGATCGAAAACGAAATCGCAATATTCCCAGAAAACGAAAAAGCGATCGCCGAGGGCAATCAAGATTCTCTCAAGTTCCTCGACCATATTAAAGAAAAAAGAAAAAACCACTACAAAAATTTCGTGAGATTTTGGGATAAAGAGAAAAGCAATAACGCCTTTGAGGAATTGAGGAAAATTGCGAGTGCAGGATTTGCAGCCGCGGGGTACAGAACGAAAGCGGAACTGGAAAATCCCTACGTGAAAATCGCGGTAATTGCAGATATTCACGCCAACCTGAATGCTCTTGAAGCGGTACTGCAAGACGCGGAACGCCGAGGAATAACTGTTTTTCTAAACGCTGGCGATGTAGTAGGGTTCGGAGCTTTTCCCAACGAAGTCATCCAAATGCTATATTCGAAGAATGCTCTCAGCGTGATAGGAAATTACGACCTCGAAGTCTTGGACAAGGATAACAGGGAGAAAGGCCCTAAAAAATTCGCTCTAGAATACACTAGAAAGGCCCTGACAAAGTCTTACGAAACCTATCTTCGCGCGTTGCCTTCTAAACTCGAGCTTGAAATCGCTCACAAGAAACTTCTCATGATTCACGGAACCCTCGATTCGGTTGACGAACATCTTTATCATGACACGCCGGAGGAGAGATTTCAGGAATTGGCTAAAACCGCGGGCTCGGACATAATTGTTTTTGGCCATTCACATGAACAATTCACAAAAAAAGCTGGCGCATCCTTATTCATTAATCCGGGCAGCGTGGGAAGGCCTGGGGACGGAAACCCCCAAGCCGCCTACGTAGCGATCAGCGTAAGCCCCTTTTCTGTTGAGCTGGTAAGGGTTAGTTATAACGTGGAGGCAGCGGCCGACGCTCTTAGAAGGAAAGGAGCTCCTGAAAGTTATGCTCAGATGTTGCTTCGCGGGCTATCTCTTGAGGCTATAATCGCGGAAGACAAGGCTCGAGAGAACAACATGGAAAGAAAATGCACTTTGATGACGAGAAGCACCCGAAGGGTCTCAAGGAAATATTGGCCAGACACGCAACATTCGGAGCAAGTGAGAAAACTGTCTCTGGAACTCTTTGACGCCTTGCAGGATCTGCACAAGCTCGGCAAAAGGGAACGTTGCTGGCTCGAATGCGCGGCGATTCTTCACGACATAGGCTTGTCGCAAGGACCGAAAGCGCACCATAAGAAATCGCTGAACCTTATTCTAAACGAGTCGCAACTGCCGTTCACTTCTGTCGAGAGGCGGGTCATAGGAAACGTAGCTCGGTATCACCGCAAAGGTTGTCCACAATATAAGCACTATAACTTCAAGTCGCTGAGCCGTGAACTAAGACGGAAAGTTACGATTTTGGCTGGAATTTTGCGCTTAGCGGACGCGTTGGATTTCTCTCATCAGTCTATAGTTCAAGGATTGGAAGCCCACGTGGCTTTCGAGAACGTAACCGTTCAGGGGTCGATCCTTATGAACCCAGTTCTAGAAGAGTATGCGGTAAACAAGAAAAAGGATGTGTTCGAAAAGGCTTCCAAAAAGAAAGTAGTGGTCGAATGGAAGCAGGTCCACCCCCTTCTGCAACGACCGTGCCAGCAACCACAGATAGAGATACAAAAGTCGGCTTCGCAAGCAACGGAAATGTAACCAGCCCAAACCAAGGTCACTCACAAGACACCGATAACTACTATGCATGATACATAACCTATTCATCGCGTACAGGAAATATCTACGAAGTTCGCAATAATCAAGGAACCTTTGTCTTGATAGCAAGTTTTTTAGCCAAGAAAACAATTCTTAACTATATGAGGTTTTTTAAATATGACTAAAGAAAACCAAATTGTTTGGCCCAGTCAATATGAACCCGCAAATTGTCCAGTTCACGTCCGAAATGAGCTTGCAATGACTTCTACCCCGGAAACAGTGTGGGCATGGCTTATACGCGCACAACTTTGGCCAACATGGTATCCTAACTCAGCCAACATCGTGTTTCTAAGCGGTCAACCTCCAGACCTCGCTTTTGACACAAGGTTTCGCTGGAAAACCTTTGGTCTCACAGTGGAATCAACAGTGCTTGAGTTTGTGCCCTACGAAAGACTCGCTTGGGATGCTCACGGCACTGGTCTTAACTCTTATCATGCATGGCTTATCCAAAAAACGAACCAAGGTTGTAACGTCATCACAGAGGAGACGGAGGGAGGTGGAGTTGCAAGACTGGGAAAAGCTCTAAGACCAAACCATATGGAGCAACAGCATCAACTTTGGCTTGAAAGGTTACGTGACAAAGCTAGCCACGGTTTGCCGCTTGCACCTTAGACGCAGCTTTTTGCCGCTGGTTACTGAGTTCTTGTTTTTGTCCGCATTCAGGGCAAAAATTTGCTTTTGCAGGAATTCGGGTTTTGCATCTTGGGCAGATTTTTAGCAAAATTGGTTGACGCAGGCGAGCACCACAAAAATTGCAGTAGTTAGAAAACCATGTTACTTGCGACCCACAATTTGGACACCTTAAGTATTGGGAATACTGCGGATAAGCTGGAACAGGAACCATAATAAAAGCCGAAAGTATAGTCAACACCACATTAAGCATAATGCAACTTGCTCTTTTCTCCTTTGTGCTTTAACCACCGATACAAATCAACGTTAAGAAAAGGTATTTGATTGGGTTTGGTAGAAGGCTATTGGTGCCTACGCACGAACTAACAAATGGTTGGTTGAATTTCCAGGTTTTTTGTTCTATCAGTGAAACAAGGTGAAATTTACTGTTTTTTAAGTTTCATTAAGCATCGTTAAAACAAAACCCTTATGCCTTTGAACACATTATTTAATATTAAATAATTGTGAAAGCGAGGAAGATGACCTTTTAGTCCCAAAAAAAGAGCTCCAAGAAATGCGAAAAACAAACGCGGTAAAGGTATTGATTACCCCTTTGAAATAGGGGATGAATACGAAGTAGAAGTAGAAGATATGACCCCAAAAGGTGAAGGCATCGCCAAAATCAAAGGATTTCCAGTCTTCATTGGCAACGCAAAACCCAACGAACACCTAAAAATTAAAATAACAAATATCAGCAGCGGTTGTGCAGACGCCGAAATAGTCCCTTCGTAAAGTATACGAATTGGAGCGTTTGGAAAGTATTTTTTAAACCGCAAAATGATTTTTTGGATAAATTGGTGCGGTCACCGGGATTTGAACCCGGGTTGTCAGCTTGGGAAGCTGATGTCCTACCAAGCTAGACTACGACCGCAAACGCTTTTTTGCATTTAGACCTGTTTGTTTTAGGTTTGCGTAAATATATTGATTATCTTCTGTTCTGATTTAGTTATAACGGCGTCAGGTTTAGTAAGCTGCATTTTTTGAAACCTGTAAAACCTAAGAACTTCTTTCAATAATTAATGAAACCAAAGAAAAATAACGGTTAAAAAAATAAGTTGTTTCTTACTTCTACCATCCGAGCAAGCATAATCGTTATCTCTAACTAATCAGAAAGAATAACGAGGAGAAAAACAGCTTTGCCTAAAAGTTACACTTACGCCGATGCAGGCGTAAACCGCAAACAACGCGCAGAGTCCAAAAAAGCCCTAAAAAACCTCCAAGAAACTTACAAGTACATCCTTTATGGCGGCGTTATGCATCTGCCATATGGTAACATTTTTCCAATTGGAGAAAATACTTTTCTGGATCTGGTTATTGAAGGTGTAGGTACTAAAGTTCTGATAGCGCAATTGGCACAAAAATATGACACCATAGGCATCGACGCAGTAGCCATGGCGGTCAACGACGTTATCCGTTCAGGAGCTAAACCACTCGCCATAGCAGATAACATTCATGCACAAGAAAGCGACACCCAGTTAGTAAAAGAGTGGTTAAAAGGAATCATTCAAGGCGCCGCTCAAATTGAATGCCCAGTTACAGGCGGAGAAATAGGCGATGTAACTGAAATCATAAGAGGCTTAGCAGAAAACGCTGGGTTCGATATGGTTGTCGCCTCCGTCGGTGAAGTTGAGCGGCAAGGAATCATAACTGGAGAAAACATCAAACCCGGAGATCCGATAATAGGCTTAGCCAGCAGTGGATTGCATAGCAATGGCATGACAATGGCAAGAAAAATTCTTTTTAAGCAATGGGGCGGAAAATACCAGCCAAACGACATCCCAGAAGGCTTAGACAAGGAAATCGTCCTCGAAACCCTTGAACCAACAAAAATTTATGTTAAACCTGTCCTCAAACTAGCCCGCGAAGTAAAAGTCAAAGCAGCTGTGCATATCACGGGCGACGCCTACATGAAATTCAACAATTTAGCCAGTTTCTCGCCTGGTATAGGCTTTGAATTCAACAACTTTCAGCCTCAACCCATATTCGGGTTGATTCAAAAAACAGCCGCTGAGCTGGGCTACACAATTACTGATGGGGAAATGTTCAAAACCTTTAACATGGGCTGGGGCTTTGGCATAATCGTTGACAAAACAGAAATCGACAAAGCCATGAACACGCTCAAGCAAGACAGGTCAAAACCTGAAATAATAGGCAAAGTAACAGACAAACAAACAGTAGAAATACACTACCAAAACAAAAAACTGATGTTGCAGTAAAGTTTTGGTTGTAATCACCGCAATTCGCGTTCTCGTTTGCGATTTGATTTTGAACCTTGCTTATCCAATAGCAAAATGACTTGTTGGACCTTCAGACCTTTTTAGTACTTTTTAGACTTTTTTGGACCTTTTTGGTACGCAACCTGCAAATGAATCAAACATCAAACCAAAAAAACAACTCAAAAAAAGCTTTTCAGAAAAACGAGGGAAGAGAAGTCATTTTACTTACACATTTGCCAAAACATCAATTGCAATCCATAAAAAACAGCTACAAACGCCTAACCCTGACTTGTTCTTAGATAAGAGGCGCCTCTAAATACTCACAAGTTTTGCTTTTTTTGTTACAAAAGCGTTTAAATCTTTTAGCTTAATTTAAAGGTTTTATGAAATACCGCGCTAAAATTGAAGTTAGCCTAAAACTAGGCCACAGCGATCCTGAAGGGGAAACAATAGCTCGTTTACTGAAAGAACTCAGCTACAAGGTACAAGCCGTAGATGTGAGTAAAGTTTACACTGTCACCCTTGAAGCCCCAACATTGCAAGAAGCCAAGGCAAAGACTGAAGAAATGAGCAAGCGTCTTTTGGCAAACCCAACCAAAGACAATTACACGATAACCGTTGAGGAGCAGAAATGAACGCTAACCTCTACATCCACATCAAAACAGGCTATGCACTCTACGAAATTGCTTTAGCAAAAGCCAGCGACCAACAACTCATCGAAATCAGCAACGAGCTATCTTTAGGCTTAAGCCTGCAAGAAATGAAAAGCATCCAAACCTACTTCAAAGCGGAAGGCAGAAACCCAACAGACGTGGAAATGCAAACCATTAGCCAAACATGGTCAGAACACTGTTACCACAAAACCTTCAAAGGAAAAATCCAAATCGACGGCAAAGAAATCGACAGCCTATTCAAAACCTACATAGCAAGAGCCACAAAAGAAATCAACCCGCCATGGTGCTTCAGCGTCTTCGAAGACAACGCAGGCATCGTCCGTTTTGATAAGGGCTACGGAATAGCAGCCAAAGTGGAAACCCACAACCACCCATCCGCAGTTGAACCATTCGGCGGCGCAGCCACTGGTGTTGGCGGCGTAATTCGAGACATCCTAGGCGTCTGGGCTGACCCAATCGCATGCACGGACGTTTTAGGCTTCGGACCACTATATTACGATTACAACAAGCTTCCTGCCGGCGTTAAGCACCCAAAATACGTGTATATGGGCGTCACTGCAGGCATCAGCGCGTATGGCAATAACATGGGCATCCCAACCGTCAACGGAGCAATATACTTTGACGAAAGCTACACAGGCAACGTCACCGTATACTGCGGATGCATAGGACTATTACCATTAAACAAATTCACAAAAAACGCCAAACCAGAACACATAATCGTTTTAGCAGGCGGAAAAACAGGACGCGACGGCATCCACGGCGTAACCTTCGCCTCAGCCGAACTAACCGAAAAATCAGAAGAAATCTCCCGTCCAGCCGTACAAATCGCCGACCCGATAGAGGAAGAAAAAGTGAAACGGGCAATAATAAAAATCCGCGACCTACAATTAGCATCGGCAACAACAGACCTTGGCGGCGGAGGATTATCCTCAGCAGTCGGCGAAACAGCCGAAAGATTCGATTGCGGAACAACCGTTGACCTTGACAAAGTGCCGTTGAAATATCAAGGTTTGGCTCCATGGGAAATTTACATTTCGGAATCCCAAGAAAGAATGCTCATAACAGTGCCACCGGAAAACCTTGAAAGGGTTATGGCGATTTTTGAGAAAGAGGACGTTCAAGCCACAGCAATAGGCAAACTAACAACCCAGCGCAGCTTACAGCTTAACTTTAATGGCGAGAAAGTTGCCGACATGGACATGGCTTTTCTGTTTAACCCTTGCAAAAGCACGAAAACAGCAACCATTGAAACCCCAAAATTCACGGAACCAGATTTTTCCCAGCCAGAAAACCTAACTGAAATCCTGCTGAAACTGCTTTCGGCTCCGAACATTGCAAGCAAAGAAAGCGTCATACGAACTTATGACCATGAGGTGAAAGGAAACACTACGCTTAAGCCCTTGCAAGGAGAGTACGCTGGACCAAATGATGCGGCTGTACTGAAACCGCTTGATGATTCATGGAAAGGCTTAGTAATTTCGTGTGGGATGAACCCGAATTACGGAAAGATTGATGCTTACTGGATGGCTGCTTCAGCTATTGACGAGGCAGTGAGAAACAACATTGCCGTCGGGGGAAGAAGGATTGCGTTGCTGGATAATTTTACGTGGGGAAACCCTGAGAAGCCAGAGCGCCTCGGCTCGCTAGTAAGAGCCTGCGAAGCCTGCTACGACTTTGCCAAGGCGTATAGGACGCCGTTTATCTCTGGAAAAGACAGCCTCTATAACGAGTCCCCGTTGGGTCCAGTTACACCAACGCTTCTAATTACCGCCATAGGTATAGTTCCTAACATTCAATTTACCACATCTATGGATTTGAAAGCGCCCGGCAACCTGTTCTATATTATTGGTGACACATTCAACGAGTTGGGCGGCTCAGAATACTATAAGCTCAAAGACTACTCAGGTGCAAACGTGCCTAAAGTGAAAGGAGCCAAAGCTAAACGCACGTTTAGAGCTATAACTAAAGCCATCGATTTGGGTTTAATCGAATCGTGCCACGACCTCTCTGAAGGCGGATTGGCAGTGGCGGCGGCGGAGATGGCGTTTGCGGGTGGCTACGGCTTAGAGCTGGATTTAGGTAAAGTGCCCGGTAAAGAGTTAGCGCGAAATGACTTTGTGCTGTTTTCAGAATCCAACAGCCGCTTCCTTATGGAAGTCTCAGAAACTGATAGGCAGGAATTTGAAGCTCAAATGAAAGGGAAAACCTGTGCCAAAATTGGCAAAGTAACTAAAGATGACAAACTACTCATTCACGGATTAAACCAAAAAATAGTCGTCGACGCTTCAGTTACTGAACTGCGGCGCAGTTGGAAAAGAACGTTAAGCGGTGAACCCTAAAATGAAGCTGGAAGAAATTAAAGTCTGTGTTATGCGCGTCGGGGGAACCAACTGCGATTCAGAAACCCAGCGGGCTTTTTTAGAGTTAGGCGTCCAAGCGGAGACTTTGCATGTTAACGAGTTAATAAAACGCAAAAACCTGCTGGAATATCAAGTGCTAGTTTTTCCAGGCGGCTTCTCCTTCGGCGATTATGTACGTTCAGGCGTAATTTTCGCACGATGGCTCAGTGCTAAATTAAGCAAAGAAATTGAAACTTTTATTGATGAAGGCAGACCGATTCTTGGAATATGCAACGGTTTCCAAATACTGGTTGAGTACGGGTTGCTTCCAGGCTTCGAGGGAATGAGCACTTATCCTGAGGCTACATTGACCACGAATGAACCGCAAGGTTTCAAGTGCCAATGGATTTATATAAAGCATGAAAATAGGGGAAAATGCGCTTTTACAAACAAAATTCCAGCGGGGAAGGTTATGAGGATGCCGATTGCCCATGGAGAAGGCAGGTTACTGTTTCCCAAGGAGAAAGAAAAGGAAATGCTTGCAAAGCTGATTGATAATGATATGCTTGTTTTCCGCTACTGCGACAAAAACGGTAACAGTGCGAACGGCAAGTATCCAGCAAATCCAACCGGCACCTTCCATGACATAGCAGGCATATGCAACCATGAAGGAAACATTTTCGGTTTAATGCCTCATCCAGAAAGGGCGATGTATTGGTGGCAACAACCCGATTGGACACGACAACAACAAATGCTGCAATATGGCGACGGAAAACTAATCTTCCAAAGCATAATCGACAAATTAATAAAGAAATGCTAAATCCTTAGCGTAGGGCAAGCCAGCGCGGGCACCCATCGCCGTAACGCTTCTTGAAGCCACAAAATTGCCTAGCCGACCGCACTCATAGAGGCTTTTGCCGTTGATTAAGCCGTAGAGGAAGCCAGCGCAGAAAGCGTCCCCAGCGCCAGTCGTGTCAACCACTTTAACTTTGAAGGACTCAATTCTCAGCCGCTCTTGACCATCTGTTACGTAGCAGCCTTTGCCGCCAAGTTTAACTGCAACAATTTTAACGCCCAGCCCAATGATTAAATCCGCGCCTTTGCAGTAGTCGGCTTCTCCAGTTAAAAGTTCAAGTTCAACCGCGTTAGGCATCAAAACATAAGAACTCCTAATTATTGGTTCTATGGCTGCAAAACCCTTCTGTGCATACACTGAGCCGGGGTCAAAGCTAATTTTGACATCGTTAGGCAATGCGGCTAAGAGCTTTTTTTGTGCACGAAAAGATTTTTCACCGACAAATGAGGATTGATGCAAAAATTTTGTTTGAGAAAGGTAACTGTAATTTATTTCTCGGGGCTCGATTGTGTCGTTGACGCCTGAGTTAATGTATAGGGCTCTTGCACCTTTCTTGTCCACAAAGCCCAGTACTGAGCCGCTTTTTCCCTGTTTTGCCTGAATGATGCCACTGGTGTCGACGCCTTCATCGCTAAAACAGTCAATTTGCAGTTTGCCTTCGCGGTCATTGGCTACTTTTCCTATGAAGCCAACTTTGCAGCCGAGCCTCGCCAACCCAACCACGGTATTCGCGGCTGAGCCACCACAGACTTCAGTATAGTCTTCAATGAAACGTTCTTCTTCCGCCCCTGCAAGCCTGTCCACTTTGAAAAGCATGTCAACATTAAGCGCGCCAAAACCGACAACATCAAATTTAGTCATGAAAACAGCTCTCGCAAAAATATTTTGTATTCGCCCAGTTTGCCGCCGTAGTTACCAGCGGAAACCTTCACGACACCATCAATGTCGATTACTGCTTCGATTCCCGCTTTGGTGGTTTCTTTAACTGCGTCTAAAGAAACACCATCAAAGACAATCTCTGCTATGTAGTCTACGCCTTTGGGAACACGGGATTCTTTGCCTAAACGCGTCTTAAGAGAGGGACAATACAGGTGGTTGGTTGTTGGGCCAATCTTTGGAAAATGCGTTTCTGGCTTAGAGCCTGCAGAGCAGACATCAAAAGGCGTAACCACACCATGAACATTATGGATTGCAGCTAAGGCTTTCTCTCCTGCTTGCTTTAGGGCTTGTTTTGTTTTGCACATAACCCAAAAGTTGCCGCCCATGACACCACGACCATAGCCTAAATAGCGCTCAATGATAAAATCAGGAACCATCAAGGGGACAACGATGACTTCTCTGCCGTAGCGTTTTTCAACCAACTCATAATCGTCACCACAATGCCCAACAGTTTCCATCATGTCCATTTTGCCTTCGGCCTTGGGCAAAGCATCAAAGATAGCGGTGAAGGGCTTGACTAGAATGTCTTGGCGGATGCGGTAGGAAAGCTCAGTCTCAAATTTTTTCAGCGATTGTTCGAAGGTTTTTTTGGGGTTTATTTCTCCCCAGAACTGCAGTAATGCGCCTACCCGTTTGTCTGGAGTTTCCTTTAGATTTAGGTATTTTTCGACTCCGCCTTCCGTCCTGCCGATTACAACCGAGGGAGTGGCTGTTGAATCTTCAGCGGCTTTGCGCAACGTTTCTTCATCGTCGGCTGTAACGATTACTCGACAAAAAAGTCCCATGAAAGCTTCTGCATACGTGTCCTCTATCTGCGATTTTGGCATTTATCCAAGCCTCCCTATGGCTACTCCCCGCACCTTCTTTCTGAATTCGCTACTTTCTTTTATGAGTAATTCCATATTTTGGGCTGTACCTATTTGAGCTTTAGGCAAGGCATTAGGATACAAATCTGAGAGCTTTTTTAGCAAAGCATTGTCGACTCCGTATTTTTTGAGCGCGTCATAACTCCAAAAGCAAATGGCGTTTATTGTTTCTTCTTTCCCAAGCCTGCAGAACAAATCAGCAATCACAGCAGTGACAAGATTGCTTTCAGACAAAACAGCTACTTCGGCATTTTTTACTGCGTAACTGTTGCCGTTGAAAGATACGGTTAATCCGTCGTTGACTCGAACCAGTTTGAATGCTTCCGCGTCCGTTATGCTGTCGCCCACATACATCACATCAGCTAAATCCACACCTAAACGCTTCACGACATCACGTATTGCCTCAGCTTTCTGTTCACCACCAACCGTCACTACGTCAATTAGGATTCTGCCAACGAACATCCTGGGGATTTCGCTCCAGAAAACCTCGTCCAAACGATGAATAACCGCCTGATCGCTGGGTGAAAAATCTTCAATGTTTTTTGCTGCTGGGGGAATGTCAATTAAGGGCATTTTTGCGATTTCTTGGGCTATTTTTTTTAGGCAGTCTTTTTCTTGCGGGGTGATGGCACATTTGTCGAGGCTAACTTTGGTGCAGTACGTGTTTTTGTATGGAAAGTTGAGTGCTTTGCAGAGGGCTTTGATGTAGTGTTGGTAGCTGGTGCTGACGATGAAGGCGTCGGCAATAGCTTGCACGTATTGCAGGGTGGCTTGACTGTTAGCGATTAGGATGATGTTGTTGGATGAGAAATCTTCCATTTGTCGGTCGGTTATGCTGTATGCTTTGAAGAAGGGCAAAATGAGTTTTAACGTACTACCGGCAGAATAACCTGGTTTCCGCAAAATATCAGCCAATACATCATCATATTTACTGATATTAGCGAAAAGTTGGTCCCCGTTTGGAATAAAATTTGCTGCTAACTCATAGGCATTGTCGTTTTTTGAGATTGGCCCTTCGCAGTCAGATATGAAGATACGCTTCACGCCTTGCGCCTCAAACTTTCCATGTGGCTGATGCTTTTGGCTATGTGCTGTTTTGACGCGATGTCCGTTCGGTTCCACAATGTCCCGCCCGTAATTGCTTTGGTGCCTTCAAGGCTGATTTGCCGTGCTTCCTCGATGCTTTCGCCTACGCCTAAAACTCCGACCGCGCGGGATTTCAAAGCGTAGTTTTTGCCGTTTCTTTTTTCCATTGAACCGGGATAAATGCGGATTCTACTACCATACTTTTTGGTTAATGCATAGGCTTTTGAGAGGTCAACGGGGGTATTAACTGCGGATTTATCCGCTCGGCTGGGGAACACGTCTGCGTAGCCTCCGTAGTCCGGCGGAACCTTATAGGTTAAAACGGTTGCAGCCTTTTCCAACTCGACACTTGTCAGGTTTCCTTCAATCATTTTGAAGCACAGGTCAACAAAATCGTCTTTGATTATTGAGAGGAGGTTGATTATTTCTGGGTCGCCAGGGCGGCTGTTGTTTTCAAGAACCTTAATTCCTTTGCCAGTGTGCATGAACGCTAGATATAGGGGCACGCCTTTGAGCGCCGAATCGTCTTTGATTTTAGCTTTCCAACCCTTGAAAATTTTATTGGCTAAAGCAAGTTCCTGCTGGCGTTCATCCGCAGTCAAGAAGGGCAATGTGTCGCCAGCGTCTTTGTATGAGCCCATTCCGCCAGTGTTTGGACCCTTGTCATCGTCGAAGGCACGCTTGTAATCGCGGGTGTCTGGCAGGGGGATGAAGTGTTTGCCGTCACAGAAAGCCATGAAACTGGATTCTTCCCCATCAATCTTTTCTTCAATTATTACCGAGCCGTATAGGAAGTTGGACATAAAATGCTCAAAAAGTTGCTCTCGGGTTGCGAAGTGGTCGCCCCAGACGCCGACACCTTTTCCCAAAGCTGGTTTATCAGGCTTTACCACCGCTTGATTGTCCAGTTCATCTAGCCAGCGGTAGACGGCGCTTTTGGCTTCCGCTTCGACTTTGTAGTCGGCTGGGTTAAAGATTTTAAAACGGGGATTCGCTTCTGGCGCAATCTCTTGGAAAAGCAATCGCTGCTCTATTTTACTGACTTCTATTGCGTATTGTTGCTTTGGACAAATAACCGGTATACCTACGCGTTTCTCAACGAGGTCGCGGACGCCTTCAATTATGGGTTTTTCTGAGCCGACCAGAACGAAATCGATTTTGTCCTTGTTTGCTTCAGCAAACTTGCAAATTCCCTCAACGTCAAGGTTTGGAATGACAACGTGTTTTGCGGCTTTTTGTTCGTTGAATGGGTTGCGTTGCTTGTCGGCGATGTAAAGTTCGACCTGATAGTTTGTGCTTTGAAGAAGAGCGTCAACCATTGCGACTTCTCTTGCGCCGTAGGAAACGACAAGTACACCTATTTTTTGCATCAAAGATACACCGTTAGCTAAGAGAGTTGAGGAATCGCTTAATTTGCATTGCTCAAGGTAGTTATGGCTGAACTTCAGTTGACTCGTAAATTCTTGTTTTTTCCTCATAGCCTTCAAGGAATCGCTTTTTCATAGCATCAGCCATTTTTTGAGCACAAGGGGTAGGATACTTGCCTGTAATGCAGGCTAAACACAGTTGGTCTTCTGTTTGACCTGTAGCACGTATTAATGCTTCTATGGATTGGTAGCATACGTCGTCTGCGCCTATGATTTTAGCTATTTCCTGAGCGTTATGTTTTGAGCCGACAAGTTGCCCGTAAGTTGACATGTCAATTCCGTAAAAGCAGGGACCAATAATTCGTGGAAAAGTAACGAAGACGTAAACTTTTTTGGTGCCTGATTTTCGTAATTTATCTATAATTACTTTGGTTGTGTCGCCTCTGACTATGCTGTCTTCGGTTATTATAACTCGTTTTCCATTAACTTTTGAACCTAAAATGTTGATTTTCTTATCAATCGTTGAAAAGCGCTCAGCGTTTAGAAGTATGAAGGCTCGCTCGGTAACATAACGGTGCCGTCTTGATGCCCGTTCCCATCGTAAGCCTGATGCTTCATGGACCCCCATGGCTGGGTCATCGCCTGTTTCAGGCACCGACAGAATTATGTCACTATCTTTTACTGTTTCAGGGTATTCTTTAACAATATTTCTCCCGAAGTCTTCACGTATTTCGTAAACGTATTTGCCATCAAACCTTGAATCTGGCCTGGCAAAATAAGCGTATTCAAAAGCGCAAAAAGCTTGGCGAGGGTTCTGAATTATTTGGGTGCGTTTGAAGCCTTCCTTTGAAACTGTAACCAATTCGCCTGGATTCAGTTCGAAATCTCTTAAAAAGCTGTTCATGTCTAAGCTTACGGTTTCAGAGGAAAAAGCGTAGGTTGCTCCAGCAGGGTCATGTCCAGCGCATAGCGGTTTTATTCCAAGAGGGTCTTTGAAGGCGAAAAAGTCGCCGTCTCCGGTTATGCCTGTTACGGAGAATGCCCCATCTAAACTTTCCATGACGGAGCGAACTGCGGAGGCTAAGTCTTTGCCCTTTTTAAGTCCAAGGAGCAGTTTATGGGCCACTATGTCTGAGTCGCAGCCGTATTGAAAGTCTTGAAAGTTTTCAGTTATTTCTTTTTTCAGCGGTGTCGTGTTGACTATGTTGCCGTTGAATGAGAGGGCAAGTTTTAACCCGTTTTCGCTGGCGGTGACTGGTTGGGTGCCTTGAATAAGTGAGGCATCATCACATTTGCCCGATGTGGTGTATCGAACGTTCCCGATGCCTATTGACCCTGGAAGCCGCAGAGGCCATTCATGTATAGCTTCAGTTTTTAATTTCGGAACCAAATCCAAGTTCTTGTAAACAAAAAATTCCTTATCGCTGTATGTGAGGAAACCGTGTGACTGGTGACCCCGATGGTTTTCGGCTCGAAGACCCCAGTAAACATACGGAAAAACAGGTTGATTTTCATAATTTATTACGCCAAAGATACCGCACCCCATATTCGGTCCCCTTCTCGCAGTAAATGGGGATGAAGTGAAAACACTGCTTTATCAGCTTTTAGTACATATTTAGCTCAAAAGCATGGCTATATTGACATTTTAAGCATAAAGTCATCGAGGTTTCGGGAACCATTTTTGTGATGGAATTTTGATGCAAATACTAGACCCCGTCATAGGGTTGGCAGTTTCTGTCAGGGCTTGTCTGTGATTGCTTTTTTGTTTTGCGACCTGAATTCGGTTTTGGGTAATCTTATTTTTTCGGGTGGGAAACAGAAAGTAGCTGAAAAAACAGGTATAAACCTATTGATACCTGATTATCAAAGTTTTGCCGAGGATCGACTTTTCAAGCTTGTTTTCGTCTACTTCTGCATGTACTCCAGAATCCCGAAGTAGTTACCTTCAGGATCCAACACCAGCGCCCACCAGCCTAACCCGGGAATCTCCATCTTTGGAAACTTGATTTTTCCGCCAAGCGCCTCGATTTTCTTGCTGTATTCATCAACTGATTCCACCAAAATGTAGTTTATTTGCTTAGCCATAGCTGGGTCCCTCGCATCTTTCTTGGGAAAAAGACCGCCGTTAACACCCGCACGGATAGGCATCATCTTATCGTCAACAGGAACAGTTTGCAGCATATAGTAGACAGATGGTCCAGGGAACTTTTCTATTTTCCAGCCAAACAAGTCACCATAAAACTTTTTGAGTTTTTCGATGTCGTCAGCCGGGATTTCAAAATGCACAATTGTATGATCCAAAAAAATCACCAATAACGGTATGTAGAGGCTGAAATAAAAACTTGTTGAATGCCTGATCAATTCCAAAAAAACCCTAAGAAATAAGAAAAAAGTTGTCGTTATTTATTTTTACTCTTAGTAGGCACTTAAGCGCTCGTATCCAATAGCAAACGTCTATCCCAGGATCTTTTAAAAACAATTTAAGTTCAGGCAGTAAAGAGCTTCTAATTTCTAATTTCGTTAGTGCAATGATTCCTTAAACTCCCGCGGATAAACTATGATTAACATTCGCTTTTCGTCTCCTACTCCATAACTCTTGGCGCATATTAGGCGCAATCCTTTCAGTCCTTCTAAATCAAAGATTACTCTATCGAATTGCTCTTTTTCAAAGCTTTCTAAATTATGTGAAGTCTTGATATGAATTTCTGCGGGAACTCTAAATTTTTTGTACTTTGGGAAAACACCCCAGCATGACTGCAAGTCAAGTTCTTTTGCATCGAGGCTATTGCTGCCTGTCTTACCCCAAATATAACCCCCTTCATACGGTGCAAGTGCTAGAATTCGTCTAAGGATGACATCTTTTGAGACGACCCATTGCTTTGACAGTTCTTCAATCATGTCTATCGAAATTTTTGTCCATTCAGACGTGCGCTTCATTGTATACAGAGGAATGAGCAAAGACGCTGATATAAAGTCACAAATTCTTTCTTCATCAGTAGAATAGTGAATGAATCTTTCCTCTATAGGAAGCATTTCTTTCAGGAGACTTTTTGTTTTATGGAGGCCTTCTTTGGTAATAATTAGATGTGCAATCTCGTGAGCAATTGTGAAACGTTGGCGAACTCTTATGTCATTTTTATTGACTTTTATAACATACTTATTAGGACTTATTTCCTGAAGACAACCATTAGAAAGCATGTGTTCATAGATTACCTCTAACCAAAATGAGTTAGCAACTGTCTCTATATCAATGGGCGAATTAAACTGGCGCTCTGTAGTCATTTTCTTTACTAGTAATTCAAACGTTATCGGGGATGCACTAGACAAATTCATCAAGACGTGAATTGCTTTGCTTCCTGTTTCCATTGGTTCTATCAGACTTTCTAACGCTATTTAGCCAATCCTTACAGCTTACCGGTTTTGTGAGCCGTAACTTAACGCCTTTTAGCTCCGCTTGATTTAGTTGAAGAAGTTCCTCTTGTTTTATATAGAACGTTCTATATGACCAATCGTCGAAAAAAGCGGTTTCTTTCAAGTATTTTTCGCTTAATGTTAGAATTAACTCTTTTTTCAATTTTGTTGAAAGCTCAGTGAGATTATCAAAAGCTACAGTGCGTTTAACTTCAGGGTTACCCAGTATAAGTCTCGACAAATTATTCTGCTTAGATTTGTCTATAAGAAGAATAACAGGCACATTAGCGGTGTGTGCCATCTCGATTTGTGCGCCAGTATTACAATCAGGGATGCTAACATCGGCAACAACCACTCCTGCATCATTGATAAGCCTTCGGACCTCACGCCATATTTGACGTGGAGAACTATCGTATAACCTTGCCTGGGGCTCGTCGGGGGCATATTTAGTGTTTATCTTGTCACATGTTTGGGTAACTGTTTCGATGACACCGGGACTTGTATTAGAGGTTCGTTGCGAAGGAGTGTTAAAGGTACCGCAAATGTAGACTTTTTTCTCAGCTAATGTTTCTGTTTGTTTTTCGTGGTGAGCACCTGAGCTTTTATCCGAAATTGAAATTGAAGTGACGGAAGCTGCCAACACTTGCGTCAAGGCTTCGCTCAACTTAGCATCAATCTCCTCAGTTTTGTCAAAACTAATAAGAATCTTTACGTTTGGATTTCCCAAAATTAATTGGGGGAGACTCCCAAACTTACTTGATTCAAAAAGGAGAATTATAGGGATATTTTCTCGCCGTGCCATCTCAATTTCGGCCCCAACGCCGCAAGCAGAAATACCAATATACGCTATAATAGCTTTAGAGCGCATGACGTGTTCTTGGTCGCGCGCGCTAAGACTCAATTGGTGACCAGTGAAGTTGAAAGTCATGTTAGCAACAATTTCCAAGAGAGAACTTGCAGGAATGATTGATCATACATTACTCAAACCTGGTGCATCCAAAAATGATATCTTAAATCTCTGTATGGAAGCGAAAAAGTACAATTTTGCTTCCGTTTGCGTAAATCCAGTAAATGTGTCATTAGCTGTTGAAGCACTGAAAGGCACAGATGTTAAGGTGAGTAGCGTAATAGCATTCCCATTTGGTGCTACCCCGTCAGTGGTGAAAGCGTTTGAAACTGAAAAAGCAGCTTGTGATGGGGCGGAGGAATTCGATATGGTTATGAATATTGGAGCACTAAAAACCGGAGATTATCAATTCGTGTCTAATGATATTGGAACTGTCGTTGGAGCAGCGAAAAAACGTAACGAAGACAAAATTGTTAAAGTGATCCTTGAGACAACCTTCCTAACAGATGAAGAGAAAATAATTGCTTGTAGACTAGCAAAAGATGCCGGCGCAGATTTTGTCAAAACGTCAACTGGATTTAGTGGAAGTTGTGCGACAATCGAAGATGTCAGATTGCTAAGAAATACCGTTGGACCTAATGTAGGAGTTAAAGCGTCGGGAGGAATAAGAACCCTGGAAAGAGCCATGGCAATGATAGAAGCCGGCGCCAATCGGCTGGGAACAAGTTCCGGAGTTACGATAATTGAGAGCTTCAAAAAATAAAGAAAACACATTTTATTATTTAGCTTTACTTGATTGGGCAGGGATAATATTATCGCAAGACGATATGAAAAGTTTTACAAAAGAAATAATCACTTCGACGTCCGTCCTGACTAATAGCTGGACTATTGAGAGTTTACTATTGCCCAATTTAAAGGATGATATTAGTAATTTAACGATTGGTTATTACCATTCGAGGCTAATTTTCAAAGGAACCTTGCCTAGTGTTCCAACAGATATTTTCGGCATAAGAGAACTAAGGATAAAACTGGAAAATGAAATCAATGATTTTTTGTACAGTAATATAATTCCAAGAATGGCTAAATACACAAAAAACCCGAGAGTTTTTACCTATCCTGTTTTTGAGATTCAAAGTCACGAGTTTTTCTGGAAATTTGAGAGAGAAAAAACGTACTCTTTGCCACCACTTGTTTTTACACTGAACTGGATGACCCTAGACCTAGATGGATAAACTTTTTAATTAACATATTATGGCCAAAAAAGGTTAAGGTTAGAGTTAGTGGCGCAAAGATAATTACGTCTAAAATGAGCGATTGGTTTTTTTGGAATTTGACAAATATTATTTTTCATGAGGGCCTTTACAGGCAGAGCCGGGAGAAGAAATTCCGGAATAATCAGGTAAAGGCTGGATTAGAAAATAGATTGGAAAATTTTGCAAGCAACTTAATGAATAGCTTTTATCAATTAACGAATGCAAGAGTGCAAGATTTAATCGCTAGGCTAATAGTAGTTTTGACTATCGCGGGGGTTATAGTGGCAATCGTTGAGCCATTTTTGTTGCATTTCTTGACCCCACCCGTTTCTTCATCAACCTCGTCTGCCATAAACCAAACACTAGCTCGTTTTAGCTTATTTCTGAACCCATAACTACTCGATTGACATGTGATATCGTTTCAATTCTGTCCAAGTACCACAATCTGATGAATCACTACAAGTCAAACAGTTAAAAAATGAATAAAGAAGAAAAGTTATGGTTTATGGTTGCCATTTTTCTATGAGATACTTAGGTATCTCGCTGCTGTCTCTTGGACCGACCTGGACTTTCCAGCCGCTGAGCTCTTCGATTTCGCCGCTTATGCGTGACGCTTTGCCTGGAATGATGATTTTGCGATGTTTAACTTTGTTCTCTATGCCTGAGGCTTTTATTGCGTCAGCTACTCGTTCAGCGGTTAATTTGCGTCCTGCGACTCCGCTGTCGATTGCTGAACCTTCAGTTTCAACTACGATGAGGTAAGCGTTGAGTTTGTTGCTTTCTAAGTCTGATGCAACAGTGTAGTAGGTCATTGCAAAATTTGACGTGAACATTACTGGTGAGTTTTCATCCGGATTTCCGAAAACTTTGAGTCCTGCAGCAACCGCTTGTGGTTTGCGTGGATCAGTGTAGATGTTTTGTCTCAGCACAGTTATGGGCAGCAGCGACCAGCCATCGTTGCCATGCATTACAAGAATATCCGCGTACCGTACCACAAGCATTGCAGCTAAGTATGCTTCGCGCCATTTGATCAGGTCTTCAGCAGTTTCGCCCTTGCCTATCCAAGTGACCATCGGCACACCCATCAATGGGAAGCCAGCGAGTTCTTGTCCGCCTCTTGTAGCTGCTCTCCGGAGCATCGTAAAGTTGTTTATTGTGTCAGGTAAGCCTTCATTTGGGAATGTGCCTGGGTCTAAAACCAAGTCACTTACGCCATAAGCCAACAATGTCTTAACCATTGAAACCAGCATGCTCATGTCATTTGGCGATGAAACCACAAGTGGACAACTGTACATTAACGCGAGTTCCGCCATGTCTTTCCAGTTTTCTTTCGTCGCCGCATAGAGCAAAGGTCGTGCTTTTGGAACCGCCATCAATCCGGCTTCAAGGACAGTTGAGTTTAATGAGCATAGAACCAGGGGTAGCTTGGTTGTTTCAGCGACTTTTTTTACGGTGGCTTTGAATTTTTCTGCGTCGCCGGATGTTGAGCGGACAGCAATCATGTCAAGCTTTAATGTGTAACCGATGTATTCGAAGCTGTAGTTTTCTATGCATTTTATTCGGTTTTCAACTTCCTGCGGAGCCATTTCGTCAGTTACATCGATTGCTATAGCCGTGGGATTAACGTAGGTGAATTCGTGGCGATACATGACTAGTTTACCGCCGAGTTTTTTAGCGGTGTCTCCCACTCCGACTGTGACTTCTTTGACTGCAGGTTTTAACAGTTCTTTTAGCCGATTATAGGCTTTTGCGTTTTCTTTCTTAAGTAACGGTGGGCACTGGTCAATGTTTGCTTCGCGGTTAACAATTTTCATAGCGAATGCCATGCAAGTGGCCTCGCCGCATTCTTTGCAGTTAATTTTTGGAAGAGAATTGTAAACGTCTATGGGGCTTAATTCTTTGAGTCCAGTTTTCTTTTTCTCTGTCATGTCAATCAAACTCCTAAGCCTTTACTGTAACCCAATCAGCAAATTTGGAAGCATCTGCTTTTTTGCCGCTGGTCAGGTAGTTTGTTACGTCTTTTAGTGTTTTAACGGCTGCGGGATGCATCATCATGAATAAGTCAACGCCGGCAAGCAGTAGTGTTAGGGCTGTTGTTACTTCCCAGAGTGGACCTCGCAATTCACGCGGTTCCCATTCAGCGGACATTTTAAGCCAAGCTTCTCGTGCTGCCCAAGCGTTGGTTGTTCCTGAAGACATCGGGTGCGCAAGTTCCATGTCGCCCAATAATCCATTTAGCCTTGCACGTTCCATATTAGTAAATGCGTAATCTAAACCGTAGCCTAATGCTGCAGTGGTTAAGTCCATAACTATGTCTTCTCTGCCGAGGAAGTCGTATAGTCGCCTGTTAAGTTCCTTTGCTAAATTCAAGTCCATAGGAGTGAATGAAAGTGCTGCGTGCCCGTTCTTTTTAACGTACTTGGCACAGCGCTCTACATCCATATCCCTTGTTATAGAGCTTATCAGAAAACGTTCGCCTGGGAAAGCTTCGCATATTGCCTCGAAAACGTCTGCGTCTTTAACTGGGTCACCGCAACCACCGATAACTAGTGGAACGTCAACGGCTTGCAGAACTTTTTCAACTGTTTTCACCGCGTCTTTTGGTGTAGCATCTTTGAGTAGCGGATCAATGCTGATTAAGTGAATTGTAACCATATCTGCGCCGAACTTGTTCACCGCAAGTTTTGCCCATGCCGCTGGGTCACCGACAACGTCTTTTACGTGCATTTTGACTGCTTTGCTTAGTGGAACTTCCATGTCGAAAACGTCAAGAGTGATTACTGGTTTGTGAGTGGTTGGTCGCTCAAAATTATAGAATGCAGGCGAAGTCTCGCCGCCTACTACGACTGATTTTCCGCGTGTTCCGCCTTCGCTTCTGGTTGCCCCAAGTCTTACTTCAGTAATCTTGTTTGCATAGGTTTCAACCGGAGGTACGAAAGCTGTCTGCAACATGGCAGTAGTTTTTCTGCCTGCTATGCCTGGAAGCTTGATTTTGGGCATTATTTGCCCAGCCATTCCCGGCTCAAAAATTATTTCCAGTTCCTTGACATCCATTTGGAAGTCTTCCAGCTCAATTTGCTGGAATTTTGCAAGCGCTTCCAATAGGTCACTGCTAAGTTTTAGTCCTTCATCCTCTTTTTTCTTGGCGCCGTCTTGAGGCAATTGGGTCACCGCTTCTCTGATTCATTCTTCACGACTTGGATTATGACTGTTTTAGCGTAGATTTTTGCGTCTTTGAGTATGATTTTGAATCCCCCAGCCATTATTGGCAGTGATGCTGCTGTGGCAACTGGCATCATTGTGCCTGCTGCTTCTTCTTTAACTTCTAAAGCTTCTGCTTGTGCTGCCAAAGCTTCTTCAGCTGCCCATCTTGCGACCACTGGGTGGTTCTTGTCCTTTAGGAATGCTTTCAATGCGTCGACGCTTGTTGCGTTTTCTTCAGTGGCAATTTTGTCAACGACGTCTTGGGGGATGAAGTCTTTTACTCGTTCTTTAACTTCTTTTGGAAGCCAGACTATGCGGTTCCATCCACCGTCTGCAGATAGGAACTTCTTGCTACGCATGTATTCAATTGACATTCCGTGGAAGCCGTCTACTTGTCGTCCGCCAGCGGTGGAGTCAGCGATTGTTGAGAATGGTAAGCCGTTTACTGTTACGCCTTTGAAGCTTCTGTTTACTACGCCAAAGCCGTCTGCTTCTGGAATGTAGAATGCTACTGCTTCGAAACATCCGCATGAAGTGTGTGGGTGATCGAACGCTGTGTATAGCCAGACTTGGTTCACTTCGCCCATAGTGCGTTTTTTAGCCATCTCGTTAACGCCGCTAAATTCGCCTTTTTCAGCGTTTATTAATTGGCCTCTGTCGATTGCGAATACTGGTCCTTTAGGATCAATGTTTGCCGAGGCTTTTCCGTCAAACCAGCTGATGGCTCCGCAGTTAGAATATCTTTGCGGGGTGATGACGCAAACATGGGTAGGAGCAAATGATTGGCACAGGGTGCAACCGTAGAATTTATCGACGTCTTCATCTTTGAGGCCTCTTGCTTTAGCGTCGCGTGATTCGTAATCTTGCATTGCTTCTGGGTATAGTTCTGACAATTTAGCTGGATCTGTTATGAAGGTTATTTGCACTTTCTCGATTATTGGGAGCTCGCTCTTGAATAGGCGGTAGAGTACTTTTCCGATTGGTTCAAAACTGTTTAAGCCTTTCTGGAATGATTTTTTGCCCAAGCGTATCCAGATGTCATAGCGCTGGTTTAAGTGCATGAAGCCCTCGATGTAGTTTAGGTAGCCGTGAATACGCCTTTCAATGACACCTTCAAGGCCTTGATCAAGAGTTGCGCCTGCAGCTTCAACAAGAATGCCAAGTGGATATGCGCCGCCTTCTTTCATGTCTTTAATGTCTGGACCGATTATGGTGATTTTTCCATCTTCGATCTCGTCCATGGGTTTTACTTTTGCTAGTTCAAATTTCTGTTTGACTGATGGACCGCCAAATTCTACTTGCATGTCGTTTCTTCTTATGCGTTCTCCTTCGTAGATTACGCCAACATCAACAGGTATATCTTTAAACATTGACATTTTTTTTATTGTCCTCCTTCAAATTTTGAAGTTATGGCTTTGAGATTTGCAGCCCATTCCTCAAGGGGTGCGTTTGGGAAAGACCAGCTTGCATGCGGATGATACAAGTTGTCCAGAGTCATGGTCTTTTGGTCTGAAGCAAAGTGCATTAGTCCTGAAAGGATTAGTTCTTCCATGGAGAATGGGAGACCTACAAACATGACTAGGTCGTATGGGCCTTTGCCATCAAGTCCTTTCCATTCCGGGTCAACTATACGATTGCCGATGTCCATGGCAGACATGAAACCTGCTGGTTGGTAACCGCGTTTTAGGAATTCGCCGACCATGTGCGCTGTAGCGACCACTGGAACTTTTGATGCGTTAGCGAAGTCAATCAGGTACTCGATTAGTTGTTTGCCTTCCATCCAGCGTTCAGTAGCATAGCTGCCCACAATGAGCAGTGGACGGGAGGCTTTTTTGATCATTGCTACTGCTATCTCGGGTTTACTTATTGGGTTTGCTTTCTTTGTTGCGGCTATTTCTGCACATTGCCAAGGTTCACATGCCATATCTTATCACTCCTTCATTTTACGGATCATTCTTGGAAGCAGTGTTGGGTCAGGAATTACTGTTTCCTTCCAATCGTGTGCTTCCAGTATCTTGGTAAATTCATCTTTAAGTGTCATTGGCACATCAGCCATCGTTCTCACCAACAGATGCAAATCCTGCGGCATGCATCCATAGTGGCGTTTGTGTAGGTCGACATAGTGGCTTAGTTTTATGTTGCGTCCTTTCCATGTGTCGTTTGGTCTGATGCATAGTTTTGCGATGGAGACCATTGCTTCTTGTGGCGTCTCAACTGTTTGGAACAAGTGTTCAGGCGCTGGTCCAACGTTAACTTTGTTGCCTGTGCGAGCATCGTAGACTTCCCAGTCTTCAGGCTTGTCCTCTCTGCCAAGGAGCATACGACGGTATTTTACACCGTGTGGACCAACAAGCACTGGGATTCCTAAGCGCCAGAAACCAGCTGCGATTGCCGCGGCTTTCTGTGAGTATGCACCCCAAGCAAGGCCGACTGCGCCTAAACGGTTGTATATGTAATCTGCGATTTCCTCGTAGTTGCCTCTAAGGTTGCGTTTGGCAAAGATGTTTGCTACTTTGATGGCTGCGCCTGCTATGTGGCTGTTGGCGACGCATGAGCCGACGTTCAGCACGCCGCCAGCTTCGAATCCGCCTGGGAATTCCTCGTAGAGTGTTTTGCCTTCACTGTTGCGGTAACTGCCTGCAGTCATGGCTGCGCATCCTGATACAGCAACTATGTATCGTCTTCTGGCGAATTCTCTACATATGTCGTAGACGTCTTTGCCGCCGTGTGGATAGTTACTGCAGCCTACTACTGCAAGTATGCCTGGGATTTCTCCGAGGACGATGGGGCTACCTACGTTTCGGATTTCGACATCTTGAACTGCACCTCTGCCGCATCGGCACAGGTTGTTTTCTTCAAGCATGAATTTCTCGCCGGCTTTCACTATCATGCTGTGCACCATTATTTTTTGTGGGCAAGCTTCTTCGCATCGTCCGCATCCGACACAGTACTCGTACAAGTCGGTTAGTGGAACCATGTCGCCTTCGGCTGCTGCCTTTATTGCTTGTGGGAGTTTAAGGTCTTGTGGACAGCTTCTCCGGCATAAGTTACATTGTCTGCAGGTTTTAGCGATTTGTTTGATTTCGTCAAAGCTTGGAAGATTCTTCATCTTCTTGCGGATTGGAGCAACTTGTTGCGCAACTCTGACTGCGACTTCGCCGACTTTATCTGGGTCAAGAATCAAAACGCCTGGGACTTTGCCGCTCACGAGGTCAAAGACTATTTCATCTGCCGGGTCATTTGTGCGATTCTTGAAGCCCATGCAATTCTTTTCTGATGCGGCAATGACTGGCGCGTGAACTTTCTGCGCTTCGTCAAAAACGTCTGTGCGGACACATTGCTCATCGAGAACGACTACATCCGCGAATCCTCCTCTTACGAAACGTAGTTGCCAGCTGATTGGGCCTATGATTCTTCCGCGGTTATAGTATCGGGTTATGTCATGTGCTGTGCAACATAATCCGACTACTTCGATTTTATCGTCAACTTTGTGGTCCTTTGCATAGTCGATAATTCCGACTGATGGAATTACGTTGTGCCCAATGGCCATGATGACTGGCTTAGACAGATCCACGCTTCCGATGCCTAATGAGACGAGTGGTGCTTCTGGATCGGCTTTTGGCATACCTAGGGTGGAAACTTGAGCGATGTCGCCGACTTCCATGCCCACGTGGTCAATCATGCCAACATGGAATGCTTTGGACTCAAAATCAAGATTGTTGCCTTCTTGACCTGTATGTGCAACTGCGAGGCATTGCGTGATTTCTTTTTCAGCGTATTCCAAAACATCATCCAAGTCGCCGAGTGTTTCAGGTTTTATTCCTGTAACCAACCGGGTGATTGGTGCTTCAACTTTTATGTTTAAGCCGCCGATGTCTAAGGGGAATCTGCAACCATACTTTTCAATCAGGTGATGGATCATATGACGTGAATGTGCGGTGTGGGTGGCAGCTCCGATGCAGCATGCTAAAAGTACTATACGAGAGGATTGGGCACCGATGTCTATTCCGCAGGCGCCACGTTTTCCAGCGGTCAAATCGCATTTTCCAAAAGTGCATAGACAGCAGAGGTCGCAATCAGGCATGTAAAAGGGCTTGTACCGGGTGAGGAGTTTCATGTCCCAGTCTCGCAGGGTACTCATGGAGGGCATTGGAGTTGGACCCATGGGTTCCGTCCAGTTGTCATTGACAACTTTGCCTATGGATAATTCAAGATTTTTGATGAGACCAGTATTAGTCTTCATTTCATCAATTTTTATGTTAACGCTTTTAGTCGTCAAATTGAAACCTCTGTAAAGGTTTAGGTAAAGACGCCATTACAATCTTTTTAAACCTTTCCACTTTTTAGGTCAAAAGTCACCTTGTAGTTATAAAAATGCAATGTTTCCGAAAGGTTGTGTAAAACACTTATGGCTATAAATAGCCCAAGTTTTTCATTATCGCCTTCACTGAAACATACGCTTTGTTATCGGATGGCAAGTCAAGCAGCGACTTCCCGTTAAGAACATAATCATCTAATTGTTCGTCCTCAGCGATTTTTCCCAAAAACTTAAACTTCAAATCAGCTTCAGCCTGTTTGCCTAGTTCAGGAGGAAAACGGTAGCCTCCAATCAAATAAAAATTATCAAACGTCATGTCAACTTCCTTAACTATTCTGACAGCTCGTTTCACATGGTCAAAAGATTTCTTTGAATGATCAAGAATATCGAATATATCGTTAACTTTTGAAGTAATTCGCCTGTTCAGGTTTTCAAGCCCCGCCGGAGAGTCAATAAGCACATATTTGTAATTCTTAGTTAACGATTCCAACGCACCTTTTAACGCAGAATTTGGCATGCAATAGCAGCCTTCAACCCATTTAGTGCCGACTGCAAGGAAGTCGAAGTTCTTGCTTTCAAACAGCCCGTTTTCCCAAATCCTACATTCAATCCGTTCCGTTGGAGGAACACCGACTGTGGTGCCTCCTTGCTCAATAAATGTGTTGACAAGCAACTCGGCAATGGTTGATTTTCCAGCCTCTTTAAGGTCTATTCCAAGCATTTCAGCAAGATTCTGGTCAGGGTCAGCATCAACCAGCAACAAAGGCGCTTGCCCAGATTCGATGAAACATTTAGTCATTAGAGCTGTGAAACTGGATTTTCCTGTTCCGCCACGACCAACGGTTACCAGAGTTTTCATTTTGATAAGCCTCAAGTGTTATGATGTTTTCTTAAGCAAAAGCTCACATATATCATCTATGGTTTTAACTGCTTCAATTTCCTTGTTTTTAAGCGGCGTTTCACCAAGCATATCAGCTTCAATAACTTGCTGATCAAAGGGCACAAAAGTAAGCAAGGACAAACCGCTCTTTTCTGCAAAACTGCGGATAGCTTCCTTCTGAGCCTCGTTCATAACCCTGTTTCCCACGAGATAGAGCTGCTGCATCCCAGCGGCTTTAGCCATATCATGTATGTGCTTGGCAATTTCCAAAGATTTTAGATTGGAATCTGCAACGATAAGTAATGCATCAACTTGTCTGGCGGTGCCTCTGCCAATATGCTCAACGCCAGCCTCCAAATCTAAAACAACCGCCTCGTCACGTTCTACAACTAAGTGCCTAAGCAGAGCACGTATGACAGCGTTTGGAGCACACATGCAACCTGCACCCATCGACTGCACCGTGCCCATTACAATCAAATTTGGGCCAAGTGGAGTGCTAACCGAGTAATCGCGAACTATGTCGTCAACGGTGAATTGTAAACGGTACACTCCAGAGTAACCAGTGCTTGTTTTAGATTCAACAAGAGCCTTATTCTCTGAAATAGGAACGATTTTGCGACTTTCCTCAGCGGATAAGCCTAAAGTCAAACCGAGGTTTGGAGAAGAATCTGCATCAATCGCTATAGTTTTCAATCCGCGCTCAGCAAAACCGCGGGCTATGCCGCCTGCAATCAGGGTTTTACCGACACCACCTTTACCAGAAACAGCAACCTTCATAATTCTCACAGTTAAAAAGACTTTCGTTTCAACGTTAATTTACGTTTCCGTGAGCGCAAAAGAAAACCATGACTAAACAACGATTGGTTTTGGGTAGCACCACAGAGCGAAAGATGATACTTCAAACAGGCTCCGCGTTTAATGTTTATATATTTTCGGTCAATTATGCTATACCATGAGCTCCAAAAAATTTTGTTTTGAGAACTCCCTTTTAACTGAAGTTGTTGAAACTGGAAAATGCGCAAGCTGTGGCACATGCGTCGTCGTCTGCCCCTTCGGCAGCCTTGAACTTGCAAAGGGAAAACCAAATTTGGTTAAAGAATGCAAGGTCTGCGGTATATGCGCTCAAGCCTGCCCGCGATACAACTGGGAAATGGCAAAAGCCGAGGATTTTGTTTTCGGCAGGGTAAGAAAACCTGAAGAGGAATTCGGAGTTTTCCGCAGAATAGTTATAGCCCAATCAAAACCCAGTGACATTCAGAAGGTTCGCCAAGACGGAGGAGCTGCCACTGCTATGCTGGTAGCTGCTCTGCAGAACGGACTAATCGACGGAGCCGTCGTTTCGGGAAAAAGCCAAGAAAAACCCTTCCTTCCCATCCCGATTCTCGCCACGACGCCTCAGAAGCTCGTCGAGTCAGCAGGGACAAAGTACTCCTGTTCTTCAGCGCTTCTCGGCTTACCCGAAGTTATTAAGCAGAAAAAGACTCAAATCGCGTTCGTAGGCACACCATGCCAGATTCACGCTGTCAGAAAAATGCAGATGAAAGGCGTTAAAAGGTATAGTGCTCCAATCAAGTATCTAGTTGGGCTTATGTGCTCGGAATGCTTTGATTACGAAGGGCTTATGGAAACCCACATCAAAGGCAAACTCGGCATCAACCTGAACGACATTACAAAAATGAACATCAAAGGAAAAATGCTTGTAACCACGCCTGCAGGAATTACAGCTATCCCCCTTGCAGACATAAAACCGTACGTTAGAAAAAGCTGCAGCGTATGCGAAGATTTCAGCTCCGAACTTGCAGACGTCTCGGTCGGCGGATTGGGACTTGACGGCTGGACATTCACGATTATCCGAACAGAAAAAGGGGAAGAACTATTCACAAACGCCGAAAAAACAGGATTTTTAGAATCAAAGCCGCTGGAGGAAGGAGCCTTCTCGAAGGGGCTACTGCTTAAGCTTTCGAAGAAAAAACGTGATGCAGCCGCAGCCACTCAATCTCAGCCAAAGCAATAAACATCGAAAATTTCAAGAAACTTCCTTTTTCCGCGTATCTTTGGCTTTTTCCATTTATCGTATATAAATCGGGCGATATCATGATTCCGACCACAGGACTGTTGGGCTCAGTGGCGATTGCCTATCTTAAATTGGTTTAGAATTCTTCGACAAGCACTGTTGCCTTCTGTTTTGAACAGTTGGTCTAAGTCTTCGGCAGAATCGATGTCCGTAGCCACGCCTGTTGAGTGATGAAGCTTCAAGCAAACTCCCCTCCTATGTGCCTCTTTGATGTGCTTTGCGAAGCTTCTTGGTCCAAAACACGCCTGAATCAAGTTCGGTGGACTCTGAAAAAGAGCGTTAGTTCCACCATCGTAAGAACGAGACAATACTACGGTTTGCTCTTCGCAGTTTCCTAACTCAACTATCTTGTCCACATCCATGGAAGACAGCAACGGGATGTCGGCTGGCAGTATGAGCACGGCTTCTGCACCATTTTGCATGCACCATTCAGTCGCCTCTTCGACCGCTGGGTTCAGACCACTGGTTTTCTGGACGAGGTGTGAAGCACGATATTTGTTTGTAAAATTCCTCAGCGAAAAATCGTTGCTAACGACAACAATTTCATCAACAGTCGAGGTCTGCAGTGCACTTAAAACGTCTTCCAGCATAGCCAGCGTCAATTGTCTACGTTCTTGCGGACTTAGAACTGAAGAAAGACGCTTCTTTGAGGCGCCTAAGCCCTTGACGGCTACAACCGCGTAAACAAGCATGTCCAAACCTTCAGAGACGCTGATTGTGAACAACGAAACTGGTATTATTGAATTGTTTGTAGTAGCCTAAAAATTTTTAGATGCACGCCTTAAAGGCTCAAAGTCAACATTTATGTTAACTCATAATAATTTGCCTTCATTTTATATAGAGCAAACCATCTTGGTTTGCAAAAGATTTTTTAATCCAAATCTAGTTAGGCTTTAGCCGAGATGAGATCTGTGAAAATACTAAATGAGTTTGTTCCCACACGCAAATTTTTAAAGCTTGCAGATGAAATTAAAGATCTAGTTGATGGATGGAACGTTACTGATAGTGCCGCTGGTTTTCCAGCTCCAAGCGGTACAGTTGTAAGTTGCGTCCTCAAATCTAAATATCCTGAGAAAATAATTGTACCAATATTTATACTGCACTACAAAGGACCAGTCGAAGTAGGAGGTTTAGCATTGGCTGCAGACGTTATAGGTCTCGACGGTTTGGCAGTTACCATGGGCGACAAACCGAAGTATGGAGAGCCCATTAAAATGTTGGCGTCCTCTGAGGAAGCCCGAGACTTCATACGTAACACGGTGAAAACTAAGAACCTAAAGCTAGGCTGTTTACTGACAGCACGACGATCTGTAGAGGAAACCCTTGCCCGTGTGAGAGAGCCATGGGACTTTATCTACTTCATGAGGCTTGAAGACAAATCCTTCCCAATCCTAGAGCAAGTAGCAGCAGAATGCAAGAAACTAAACAAGCCAATCTACGCATACTTCCTAGTTGGAACAGCAAAAAACGTAGAAACAATTAAAATGATCGGGTGGCCAACCGCCGCAACCATGGATACAGTTGAAGAGAAAGCAGCAAAGCTCAATGGCCTCGTGGACGGCATAATTGCAACCTGCGCTGGAGACGCCGAAGGCGACAAAGAGATGCTACGAAAGCTCCAAAAGTTCAGGAGCTAAGAGAAATAATCAATGCAAAAAAGCAGCCTTAAATTACTTTTCCTCTTGTTTCTTTCTAATTCTTTTTTCGTTTTTTCATGATGCTTAAGTTTTTTTTTCGTTAAGATGACGGTAGCCTCATTTTTTTAAGCAGAAGAAAGATTAGTTGATCAGATAATGGTTCCAACTTAGCGGGAACCAACTCAACTAATTTAGGATAATCCATCCTTGGTTCACTCCTAATCGAACAGTAATTACTTGATTACTTGAAAAGCTGCCGTTTAGGATAAGTCAATGGACCTTAGTGTGGTTTCATCATCAACCTGATCAGTCTTGAACCCAAGTCTATTACAAAGGTTCAGCATCTTGTAGTTGTTAGCCATCACATAGCCGTATATTTTTTCCAAATGCTTATCCTTCGCGATTTGGATAAGGGAACCCATGAGCGTTGGGCCTAGCCCAAATCCTTGCCATTGATCACCAACTAAAACAGCGTACTCACCGCTTTTTCCATCAGGGTCTATGATTAATCTTGCGACACCAATTATTCGCCTGCTATCTAGAAGCTCCGCTGCTATAGCGATTTCTCTATCATAATCCAAATTGCAGTATCTCGTTAACATTTCATGCGAAAGCTCCTTTATAATTTCAAAGAACCGGAAACGCATTGTTTCAGCCGAAAGTGATTTGAATAGTTCGTTGAATCTGCCTTCATCTTCAGGTTTTATAGGTCGAAGACGCACAACGGTCTCATTTTTCATTTTCCAATTGGAGACATATTTGCTTGGGTAAGGAGCGATAACAAGGTGTTCGCGAAAGCCGATTTTCCGTGTTATACGGTTGACGTCCATGACAACGCGTGCATCAACCGCAACAGCGCTATTTTTGTCCACAATCAAAGGGTTTATGTCAATCTCTTTAATCTCAGGAAAATCAATAATGAGTTGAGAAAACTTTACTAATATTTCCTCGATAAGCTTAACATTTAGGGGAAGCCCCATTGAAGCTGCATTCTTGTAGATAACTGTGTCCTCGATTAGCCTTCTTGCAAGCACCTGATTTAAAGGTGGAAAACCTATGCTTACATCCTTGACTATGTCGGCATCAGTTCCACCCTTGCCAAAAATGATCACAGAGCCGAACTGAGGGTCTTTTTTAGAACCAACAAGCAACTCGTAGCCTTTATTGCGGACCATAGGTTGAATCGCAACACCCTGAAACTCGGCATTATCACCTAGCTTTCGTATCTTTTTAACTAATTCACCGAAATAAGCTTGAACTTCTAATGTTGAGCATACATTAAGAATGACTCCCTCAATTTTGGATTTATGTGAAGCCTGAGGAGACAAAGCTTTCATAACCACTGGGAACCCTATTTTTGAAGCTAAAACTTTAGCTTCAATAGGAGTGTTAGCGACTATTGTCTTGATGGTCGGAATTTTATAAGCCTCTAAAAACCGAAGAGACTCAGATAAACCAAGAACTTGCTGCCCTTGACAGTAAGCTTGCTTTAAAATAGATTTTAGAACTACTGAATTTGTTGGCTCCACATACAATTCTTCAGGTGTTTGGTAAAGAAGCTCCAAACCTTGAGTATAGCGATACATGTACATAAATGTTGAAACAGCTTGTTCAGGCGCTGGAAAAGTTGGAATACCGTGACTTTGTAGAAACCTTCGAGCTTTTCGGCATCTGGAATCTTCACCCATTAAACAAGTGAGTATGGGTTTTTTTGTTTCCGTTGATAATTCAGTTACTGTTTTTGCTATAGCGAAAGGGTCAGCAGCTACTTGAGGTGCATAGATTAGTAGAAAACCATTGCTATTTTGATCTTTCAGGCAAAGTGCCATAACATCTTTGAACCTTGCCGGTGTAGCTTCCTCGAAAATGTCGATTGGGTTTGCAGTGCTACAATAAGGGGGCAGAACATTCTTTAAGGCTTGCATTGTTTCATGACTTAACTGTGATAGTTTTCCACCTTTAGAAATAAGCTGGTCTGTAGCCATTATACCTGGACCACCAGCGTTGGTGATGATCGTCAAGTCAGGTCCTGTAGGATTTGGCTGCATCGCCAATGCTTCTGCACAGTTAAATAAATCAATCATAGTTTCTACCCTGACTACTCCAGCACGCCTAAATGCCGAGTCATAAACAGCATCCTCTCCACCCAAAAAACCGCTATGAGAAAGAATCGGGATAACACTTTCCTGAAAACGACCAGCTTTGACAACTACTATAGGCTTAGTTCTGGCAAAGCCTCGTGCTGCGCTCATGAATTTCCTTGCGTTTTTCATCGATTCAACATACAAAACGATGCTTTTAGTTTGGGCATCGGCTCCAAAGTAATCTATTAAATCGCCAAAGTCCACATCAAGCATTGACCCCGTGGATACCACAGCACTGAATCCAACTTGAGCTTCTGATGCCCAATCTAGTGCGGAAGCACACAAAGCAGCACTTTGGGAGATAAAGGCGATTTTTCCAGAACTTGCTCTTTCATCTGCAAATGTAGCGGAAAGATTTATTTTCGGTCTAATTACCCCGAAACTGTTGGGACCTATAATCCGCATACCATATTTCTTTTGGCATTCAAGGATTCGCTTTTCAATAAGAATGCCTTCTTCACCGACTTCTCTGAAACCGGCAGAACATATTACAATTCCAGAAACTCCAGCCTCACCGCATTCTTCAATGATCTGTGGCACAGTATGTGCTGGTGTGGCAATTATGGCTAGATCGATTATCCGAGGGATTTTACTAATGCTTGGATAAGCAGTTATTCCCTGTACCGTCTCCCTAAACGCGTTTACAGGGAAGACTGCACCTTTATAACCTACTCCTATTAGATTCCTTAAAATTTTGGCGCCTATTGAACCTTCCCTTTCACTGGCACCGATTACTGCTATCCGTTTAGGATTGAATATATTGTTAAGTTTTTCGATGCCCAGTTTTAACCACCACTTAAGAAAGCAGTTGACTATTTATCTATAGCAACTAATCGTTTTAAAACTTATCAATTTCCACGGAATTTAGCATTTCTGCTAAGAGAGAGGAATACAGATAAGCTTTAAAGTGATTTTCTCTTAGCCATCTTAATTTAGGAGGAAGACAGAAGTGGATGCCATAAAGATAATTGCTATTGAAAATCTGCCGCTAATAAAAAAAGGAGACGACCTTGCAAAACTCATTTGCAATGCTACAAAAAGACAGGGCACACCTATAGAAGAAAAGGACATAATAGTAATTACTCATGTAGTCGTTTCAAAAGCCGAAGGAAACATAGTTAACCTTGACAAAATCGCACCTTCGAAAAAGGCAAAAGAAATAGCGCAACAAACAAACAAAGACCCTGCCCTAGTTGAGGTTATCCTCAGAGAAACCAAAGAAATAGTTCGAATAGGCCAAAACAGCCTCATAACAGAAACCAAAAGTGGAGTAATTTGTGCTAATGCAGGAATAGACAGGTCTAACGTTTCAGGCGACAGAAATGTTGTGCCGCTACCAAGAAACCCAAACGCGTCCGCACAAAACATAAGACAAGAAATAAAACGGTTAACAGGAGCCAATGTTGCAGTAATCGTTTCTGATACACATGGAAGACCCCTGCGCATGGGGGAAATAAATGTAGCAGTTGGCGTCGCAGGAATCAAGCCTATTAGAGACAGACGGGGCGAAAAAGACCTCTTTGGTTATGTTCTAAAAATAAAACAAACCGCCATTGCCGACGAATTGTCCTCTGCTGCTGAACTTGTGATTGGCCAAGCGAATGAAGGAATACCAGCCGCCATTATCCGAGGGTACTATTACCAAACAACTGTAGATGCATCAGCTACCGAACTCACTAGACCAAAAGAAAAAGACCTCTTCAGATAAGTCATAAGGTTCAATAACCTATCTCTTGTGAAACACGAGATACATGAGTTGAAGATGATGGAAGCTAAAACTCCTAAGGAATTCTTCGAAAAAGCCTTACCAGCCAGATTCAAACCCGATAAATCGGTAGGCATTGATGTAGTAGCTCAATTAAATGTAACGGGTTCAAACGGAGGCGACTGGGTGGTCACCATAAAAGATCAAAAATTGCAGGTCAAAGAAGGAACCACTCCTTTGCCAACGTTGACGTTGAAGATGGCAGAAAAAGATTTCATGGACATTGTAAACGACAAATTAAGTACAGAAAAAGCTTTTTTCACGGGTAAAATTAATTTTGAAGGAAATCTAAGTTTGGCGTTAAAATTAAAGGATGCAGGCTTTCTTTAAGATTATTTCAAGCCAAGCTTTCTTACAACATCTAAAGGCAAGTCATCCTCACCGATTTTGAAGGTGTATGGCTCTTCAATGTTCAAGATTAGCCGCAATTCTTCGGGATCTAATTCTTGGATAAGCTGAGTTAATTCTTTTTTAGCTAACTCAAAATGGTCCTTGAACGCAACTTTGTTTCTGTATAATACGCCCGCGAAAGCGCAGATTTCCGATTTTTTAAGAAACCATTCAACTTTTTTAGTAGAAAAGTTAATGTCAAAAGTTACGGGTCCAGCCCTGCATGTTTCAGGTTTGACTAGATGTACCGAGCATTTTCCTGTTCCTTTATCGAAAAGACCACAGAAAACAAGTTCATCAACTGCGGGATAAGAATAGTGTTCTTTAGCAAATGGTTTTTCAATGTTAATCTTCTGCTTTTCTAGGTATTCTTTTATTATTTTTTTTCGTTTTTCGCTTAGTGGTGGTTTGGCGTCTTGGCAGCAGATAATTTTGCATTGGCTACAAACATCAAACGAATAAGTTACTCCATTGTTATCTTCATGCATTATGCAGCACCATTTTTTAGAAGTACGGTTCATTATCAGAGAGGCATTTAATAAGTGTTGAATAAACGTTTATGACTGCCTGATGGAAATCGGTTTTTTCTGCTCGCCTCAAGACTCTGCCCCGTATGAGTTCAGACAGGCTGCCATTTTCTAGCCGTTTCTTAATAATCCACAGGTACCTTTTCTCCTCTTCATCCGCATATTCGAGGGCTAAGTTAAAGTAGCGTTGGCATACCTGTCTGGCTGTTTTGCAATTAGGGTTTAAGACCTGAGCGTTTAGCCCTTCCCTAACTACCGCGTTGAAGTCTTTGACTAACAGATCATGTGGTAAAAGCTCAGCCTTTAAGGCAATTAAGCCTCTGAGGGTGGCACGTACGAAACAGCTCAAAGCCACATCGGATTTAATGCATTCCTGCTCATCCATCACACGGACTTCAAGGGCTGAGCGGTCAAAGCGGAAAATTACCCCTCTTGAATTAACCCATTCCCTTGACAGCAGGATTTTGCCTGCGCCAGCTTTTGCTAAATCCTTGGAATACCGCCCAATAATCTCATGTTTATACTGGCTAAACGAGTCAGCGTATTCAGGGATGCCCTCACCCACTACGGATGGGATCTCTCTCTGGTTTATTTTGTAGAAGTGCAGTCGGTTGTCGACATCTGGACGGGCTTTGCCTTCATAGATTGGCGAGGAAGCACTGATTGCTGGAATATAAGTGCACAAGTTAGCAAGTAAATTATGCGTTTGTATGCCGTCGGCTTCTTTTTGATATGGGATGTTTAGGTGGAAGCTTTGTATGTTTAGCCAGCCATGCTGTTTCAGGTTGAAAATCTTGGCGTATTCCTGATAGATTTTTCTATGATAATGAGGCCAGATGGCAGTATCTTCTAGCTTAAGTAGAGGATGCATTCCTGTTCCAAGAAGCATAGCATCTTGTTTGCTCACAATTTGGTTCAGGGTTGAGATTGCGTTTTGCATTGTCTCTTCAAATTGTACAGGCGATTTGAAGGGAGAGTTCGCTTTTACTTCCATTACGTGCAGTTGCATTTCTTTTCCAAAGGTGAAGGCGGGCAACTCCACGAAGTTGATGATTTTTCCACGGTAATCTTTTATGATTTTGTCAGCGATTGGTAGGACTTTTAGTTCTTGGTTTACCAATGAAAACTCATGTTCTGGCCCAAACACTTCAAGCGGTTTATACGTAGGCTATGCCTCTTTTTGTTTAGCGTTAATTTTAGATGCGAATATAAAGATAGTTAATCTTAAATATAACTGCGGTAATAACGCCTTTTAATTAACCTGGTGTCTTATGACCGTGTTGGTCGTCTCAAATATCGACCTAACCACTAATTCGCAAGTAATGAAGCCCGCTACGTTTCTAGATTCCACAATCAAAGAAGCCACACTCAACATCAA
>JBEKNP010000012.1:0-46704 GCA_049522695.1 Bathyarchaeia archaeon
CGTCTTGGCAAGCTTTCTGAAGGCTCCCCTAATGTCAGGAGATAGCCTCACAACATCACCAAACAAACAATTATGCATGCACTAAGAATAAGAGTGTAACGTTAGCAAGTTGACTTTACAGAATGGTATGGTATTTGAAAGCCTGCTTTTTATAAGAGGGAAAGAAGGATACGTGAAAGGTAATTCTAACGAAATGGTTAGATTTTTTTCTTACTGTCGAATTTGCTTCACATGCTCATCACACATTGAACTGCTAGCTTCATCAATCGTGAGCCTAAAGGAGTGTTTTTTATAATCTTTCTTTTCTTTTGGAGTAATAATAGAGTCACAATGGTTTGCTTGGCATAAGCTTTTGTTGTATCACACTGTTTTTACATCAGGCTCAGTAATAGTTAATTTCTACAGTGTTCAATATCATGCTGGGCGAGAGAGTGCAAGTTAAAGTTCGCTTCTTCACTAATCTACGGGAAATCGTAAACAAAAGAGAAGAAACCCTAATCTTTCCTGCAAACGAAAAGGTTACTGTTGATTTGGCTCTTAAAACGCTCTCTCAAAAATACGGAAAAGTTTTCATAGACTACGTTTACTATGGCAAAACAGGAAAACCCAAAAATTTTCTTCAGTTCCTGGTTAACGGAACAAGCACATCAACACTAAACGGGTTGGAAACAGAGCTTAAGGATGGCAATGTACTAGCTATTCTTCCGCCTGTAGGTGGAGGCTAATGAAACCTGCTAAACCCCGCCCCAAAACAGCGTCTTCTTACGCATAAGCGCTATGTATTCTTTTAGGACTTCTTGCTCTTCAGCCGTTAAATCATCTGAATGCGCCGTCAACAGTGCTTTCGCATCCTTTTCAGGCACTTTTACAAATAACACGTCCTTCTCAAACACGTGTCTGCCTGCAATCGGCTTATCCATCGAAATTGCCACCTGCATGCCAACTTTAGCTTCTGGTAAGGCTTTGCCCTGATCCTGAATCTGGTCAACTTCGCCTAAATCGCTACCGTCAATGGCTCGCATAAGCCCATACTTTGGCTTTAATCGGCCGCCCAACACTTCTACACCGAAAATCGCTGGTTTAGCCCTGCGGAAAATACAATTGGGCAAAACCGTAATTTTCCCAGGCTTAACCAACGCCTCAAATTCCGCTTCACTCTTCGTTTCACGCTTGTTTTTAGCCCACTGCAAATACGCGTCAATAAGATTGTAAATGATTGGCTGGTTGAAAATCGGGATACCGTTAGCTGCAGCTTCTTCCGCGGCATCAGGCAACGTCTTCACCCCAAACGCCAAGATAGCGCCAACTAAAGGCTCACGCGTCTTCACGACCGATGCCTCAATCACGTCACGCTTACTAATGTCACCAACGTCAGCGATACGCACCTGCACATTGTTAGCCTTCAAAATTTCAGCCATCGCCTCCAACGAACCAAGCGTGTCAGCCTTAACAATAACACCCTCAATCTCCTTAGCAATCCTGATTCTGCCTATCTCTTCAGTGATAAGCTTACAGTATTTTGCAGGGCCTTCACCGGAGGGCACAGCGAACAACGGCGCACCAGCTAAAGCACCCTCTAAATCAGGCGCAACCACCTTAACACCTGCACTGGCAAAGACACAATCAACCAAAGTAAACTTGTCCCGCGGATCCCTCATCTCATCTAATGGCTTAGGCACCAAAATTGCTCGTACTCGAGCCGAAATTGCCCCATTGCGTCCACCGACGACAATCAAATCGTCCTTATGCAACGTGCCGTCATAAATAATCGTGTTCAATGTTAAACCTAAACCAGGCTCCTCCTTCACCTCTAGCACCGAGCCCTTAGCCGCACCTTCCGTTGTCTGCAAACGTTTCTTAAGAAACTGCTGGCTTAACCCAACCAAAACCATAACCAGTTCCGATAAGCCCTCGCCGGTTTTTGCACTAGTCGGCACCAAAGCCACGTTGACAGTGAAATCTCGAATATGATCAAACCGGTCAGTTTTAAAACCTAATCGGCTGAACTCGCCCATAACGTGGTATAAACGGTTATCTAACTCTTCACGCACAAAACTAGACTGGGAAGCATAAGACTGCAAAAAAGGCGTTCCCCGCTGAGCCGTCCATCCTGGAATGCGATCAATCTTGTTAACCGCCACTATAAATGGGGTTTTGCGAGCTTTCAAAATTTCGATGCACTCAAAAGTTTGTGCTTCAAAACCCTTCAGAACATCAACTACAAGAATAGCTATGTCGGCAACGCTTCCTCCTCTGCGCCGAAGGTTAGTGAAGGCTTCATGACCAGGTGTATCTACGATTAGTAAGCCGGGAATTTCTATTCCGGATTTGAAGTTGGATAGCAACGGTCCGATGAGTTCTTTGAGTGTTTCAACTGGAAAGAAGCTTGCGCCTATATGTTGCGTCATTCCTCCTGCTTCTCGTGCTTGCACGCTGGTTTTTCTCAGCTCGTCAAGGAGCGAGGTTTTTCCTGCGTCTACGTGTCCTAATACGCATACTATTGGTTGGCGTGTGGGCATATTTGATTCGCTTCCGTTATAAGTTGTTTATGTGTGTAATGGTTTTTTGGTTTATAAATGCTAATGGGAGCTTTTCTACTTGGTTTATTTCGTCCTATCTGCCAAGGCTTTAAGTTTAATTAAAAATTGCTATTGTTGATAGAAGGGAAATAAAGCGCTATTCAGATGGTCTAACGAGGAGTAGGAAGAGGCCGATGATCAGCATGATGAAGCTCAGGATGCCGAAGAAAAAGGTGAAATCACCAAGTTCGCTCGTGCTTGCTGTAAGGTAAATCATTATTGCCCCGATTATAATTAAGATTAATCCTAATAATTTCTCGGCAAGGGATACAAAGAATGTGTCTCCTTCTTCACTCATAGCTGTTTACGCCCTGTCTCTCCGTTTTAATGGCTACATTAAACAAGAGGGGTTATTTTAAATTATTTGTTCTTGAACATGATTCGGGTGCTGTTATCATAGATTTGATAAGTGGATTGTTGCCGCGGATGTTTATGTGACTAACTGCTAGCTATAATTATCTCTACATGTCTCAAGGAGGATTAATGTTGCTCATACCAATTAACCGACATTCTTGGCGCAAACACCAAAAGCTAACAGAATCACAGAGATTACTATCCTTCCGTTCGACTAGTTAGTGTGTTAGTGCGCGAAGCGCGTAACACCCATAGGTCAACTATATGAATCACGTTACAGTCTCATGCATCTATGGGAATCGTTTGTAGTAAGGCTTTTAACAGTGTTTCAATAGTCTAACGCTAGATAGAGTTGAGACAGTTATGAGTCAAGACGGTAAAGGGTTTTATCAAGCGGCTACTTATTTGGGTCAACACTTCCGAATTTCTAAAGGTATATTGAAACAGACGGCTTGCATGGGAATAGAAGAACGCTTGATGTTAGCAGATATGGAAGCAATTAAGAAGGTTTACCCGTTGCTTGACGATGTAGGAAACATGGACATACCCGAATTAATAGATAAGATAATCAAGCCTTTCATTGAAAATGAAGGTTTTGCTAAATGGCAAAGGGATGTAGTGACTGACATGGCAATCAAAAAAGGCGACACAACCAAAGGCGCTAGTTACAAACGCGGTAAAGACAAGGACGATGAGGTAACAGAGCCGTGACCGTAAACGTGGACGACGTACCCTTAGAATTCAGAAAGATTCTTACGCGCATCTACAAGAAGCCCATGAGCTTAGTAGTTATCAAGGGAGTGCCTAAGTCGGGCAAAACAGACTTTGCGCTTCATATCGCGGAAATTCTAAAGGCAATGGGACTAATCAAGAACTTCGCTTCTAACGCTGAAACCAAAGGATGCGATTGGATTCAATACATAGACGCTTTGAACCTGTTAAAAGCATGGGGCTATAACAACAGGGAAAGCAAGCTCTTTATTTTTGATGAGGTCATAGAAAGCACAACCAACAGACGCGCCATGACAGACCTAAACGTCGGCTGGGTCCAATACCTACCACAAATCAGCAAGGCACACATGCACATCTTAGCCATAGTACAAGAAGAGAAAGGGGGAAAGCGATACTACGAAAGTGTATTCCTAGACCCCGTCTATATCCGTGGCTTGTGGTATAAGGAAAGGCGGGATATGGCTCTTTTCAAAAGCGCGTTCTACGAAATAGAAGGTTTCCGTTTAAGGAACATACCGCGTACATCGGTTCCCTTTGATAAAGACACACCCGCTCATTTTGCGTTAACAGGTCTAAGCGATACAAAGGTTTTACCGCGTACATTGCAAGTGGCTATTCTTTACGCGAGGGAAGGCAAAAACTACAAGGACATAGAGCACGAAACGGGACTACATTTTGATATGGAAGTCAAGAGAGAAATCAAGAAGGCTCTTAACATGTTTATAAAAAGCATGGAAGGCAAACCGCTTGAAGATTGGGAAGAAATGGAGAAACAAGCCACACCAACAGAGCCAACAGAAAGCGAGGAACCTTTGAATGTCGTCCCAGCGGTTCAATGAAAAGCCTACAAAAACGAGGGAAAAACAGAGGGGCGCGAATAAAATGGTAAAGCACCATGTACATATAAACGAAGCAAGGAATCAGCCCAAATGCAAAAATTGTTTTTGTCCGAGCGTGCAACGGTCTGAGTCTATACTAGTTACTGACCGCTTGGGTAATCATGCGCACGTTGTACTTGTTTATGATGTTCTTGCAGGGGATAGGGTTCTGCTCGAGCGCTGACCCATAGACATCCAGCCAAGTTTTTCTAGTTCAGCTTTGGAGAGCAAAAAAGTTAAGTTAGCTTGTCTTGTTGATTGTTTAGGGGTGTTTGCCCGTTTAGGGGAAAAGATGCGGTTTTGCGCGCGCTAGCTATCTAACCGACAAAAGCATGGTAAATCATGGTAAAAATTGTTCTGCTCAGTAATATCTTAACTATCAAGTTCTTCGATTAAATGCTTGTCTTCTTTCATTTTTTTGGTCCATTACCTCTCGGTTTTCATAATAGCAGGATAAGGCATTCGTGCACTTTTTCAGATGCAAGGGCTTAATTTTCCCCGCTAAAAAATATGTTGCTGTAACGGTACAGTCACATAGACATAAATCGTTTTATCGGTTTTTATGGAATGGTGTTTTTAATGGAAAAGAAAGAAATGTTAGCTGAAATAAAAGAGAAAACAATTGTTATAATCATAAAAGAATTCAGCCAAGATGGCGCAATCATACAGTACAATTCTATTGGTGAAGTTAAAGGAAAATATCATGCAAATCACGTTGAAACGACTGATGTCAGAATGAAGATGGATGGAACAAACGAGTGGGAAAGTCGCGCCATGGAAATGACCAAAGAAGGCGATGTAATCATGTTAACTGGCAAAGGCACCGGACAGCAAAGCAGCTTCATGGGCGAAGTCACATACATGACAAACTCACCAAGGCTCAGTTGGCTAAACAACACTAAAGCCAAAGTTGAAGGCATGACTGACATGAAAAACAATGAAGCAACAATAAAAATTTACCCAGAAAAACAGGCGACAGCTACAGCGCCAATGATGTAGTTACTTAACTTTTGAGCTTCGTAGGCAAATATTCATCAACAATGTATGTTAAACCATATCGGCTGAAAGCCTCTTGCTCAGCCTTCCTCTTTATTTTTAGAAATAGCTTTATCTCTCTCTGCCACAGAGGGTCATTTTGGTACCTTGGATCCTTCTGCAACTCGTATAAGCGTTTAATGTCCACTTCGTCCAACGGGTCAGTCGGTAACTTGTACTCAATAATGTCGCTTGCCCAGACTCCGCTCCAAACAGCGTCAGGCGTGTTTAGTTCTCTCAGGTGCGCAGCATTCGCCGAGCCCGAAATAATGACTTGAGCGATGTGCATTCCCCATGGGTCACCATCAGTCAAAATGTAGACTGGCAAACCTAACTCGTCATGCAGGCGACGGATGAAACTTCGGGTTTGTCTTGGCGCTTGTCCACCGCACGAAATCAACAAAGCTTTATGCTTGTTGTGCACGTTTTCTTCGATGAATCTTGTAAACAGGGCACCTTTCTCTATGGCTATGACTTTGTCGGCTTTTGTGTTTATGAATTCGGCTGAAGTAAGAGCTGGACCAATCAACACGCCGTCTGGGTGGCTGGTTAAATTCAATGTTTTACCTTCATAACCGGGAACGGTGTAGCCGATGGTTAAGTCGCCAAAAATTGCGCTACGTTCTTCTGGGAAAATGTTGAAGTCTTCTCGGGCAAACCCTGTTAATGTTTCTAGATCGGTGATGATGTTGTTGCTTTCCTGCTGATCTGTGAAGGTCATCTCGTATGCTTGCGCCGAGTAGTAAACATCTCTGAGCGTGCTGGTTTTGCGTTGGCTTGTGAGTTCGTTGCTAAACATTGCTGCCCAAGCAAGCTGCGTGAACGGTTTGATGTGTCGGATGTTGCGGGCGCTGCGGATGACGCTTTTCTCTCCAAGGATGAACTGGCGAAGCGTAGGGTCGTAGTTAATGTTTTCAGTGGAACGGCTTGGCATGTTAATGGTTGGGAAAACGCCTTGGTCTAGCTGATTGTAGATTTGGGTGCCAAAAGCATGAAGACCTTTGATAACTTCGTTCTTTTTCTCTAGTATCTTAACTTTCTTCTGCTCCATACTTCTGCACACTCTTTAATAACTTATCTATATCTGGCACACGTTCTTGCCCAGCTAAGGTTGTTGAGAACTGAGCGATTTTGGGCAGATACTTGCTGAAAATTCCCAGACGCTTCTTCTCCATATGCACGTGTTCTTGTCGAGAAAGAAAATGCTGCAATTGACGGGAGACCTCACGCAGAGCATTTGCCACTTCACGGCGTACTTCGGGGCGGTCGGCGATGAATTCTTTTCCAACCGTTTTGTAGGGCACTTTTGTGCTACAAATGTGCACGACAATTGCGATGGGCATGTCAGGTGCCACTTTGTAGCGTCGCCAGTTCATGGCTGAGATTACTCGGTAGGAAACGTCGCTTGCCTCATCATATAACAGGGGGATTTTGTTGGCGAAGCGGTAAATGACAAAGCAGCCGCGCTTGGGGACTCCGCCGCCATATGCGATTGCCATTTCAATTATGAAGGGGTGACCCGCGTAAGTGGATGGTTTACGCTGGTGAACTACAAGGTACTCAGGGTTTAACTCCTTCATGATGCCCGCTTTAAGCAGTTCTTCGCCTAAGGGTGAGAGACAGCTGGCGTCTGGGGGTAAGAAATCCTTGTACTTCTTGAGGTTCTGCATCAACCGCACAATCTCTTCGTGAGAAAGCTTCTTTGGGTTCTTGCTTGGGCTTAATTGGCTGAATTCTAGGAATTTTTGGGCTGTAATTTCGCCAACGCGGTGAAAATGTCCCTTCAAAAATTCAGCCATGTTGTTGTAAGTTGTAATTTGGATTAGGCGTTGCAGCAGTTCCACGTCTACGCCGTATGGATGTGGACACGTTTCTTTGGGTGGTTCAGGCATATCGGTGGTGCCGCGGACAAACTTGTAGAGCCTGCCTTTCGGGTCAACAAACGTTAAATTAGAGTACGGGTTGACCATGGCGGTTTGCTTGAAGTAATCAAGAATTTTCGGCATTGCCCTAAGATAATCGCCTTCCAGGGTAAACTCGACGATGGTTCCACGCCAATTATCCTTGTTAATCAGAACTTTGCGGTCTAAAATTATTGGACGATTCCTTTGGATATCAATCATTAATTTGAAGCTGTAAATTTTCGCTTGCCCCGTACACGAGGTTACGAAGGCTGGCTGATGCGTAGTGATTTGCCCGTAAAGAACAGCCATTTTTCCGCCTAAACCGAAGGTGCCCCTTGTCTGCTTTAGCTTGTATTTGCTGCCGAAGAGCACTTGCCCGAAAGCTGAGGGAATAAACCGAGGCTGAATTCCGCTGCCGTTGTCTTCTACGCGGAGCTTGTAGATTTGTGTATCCTTGCTAGCTTCCCCCTCGAAAGATAAGCGTACATAAATTTCCGGCACGATTTTTTGGCTCTCGGCAGCATCCAAAGAGTTTTCCACTAGCTCACGGATTGCCGCGAATATTGCCCTGGACGGGTTAGTGAAGCCTGCAATGTCTCTATTGCGATAGAAAAAATCAGACGCACTAATCTCTTCAAAGGTTGCTTGAGCCACTTCCCGCTTACACCACTCTTTTCTTTGTTTTATATTGCGATTGTTTAGTATATTTGCTGCTTGTTCTTTAAGTTAACTGCACTCTGTGGGGAAAACTTTGATTCTGGAACGGGCTGTGGCTCGGGAAATGGTGACTTTTGCTTTAAACTTGTATAAATAGAAGAGATTGGATTTCTGGGGATTGGAAATAAGTTTGATTTATTTTTTGGCTGTTTCGGGCTTGGTTTTTGTGTAGTAGTATTCGCCGATTCCTTTTTGGAACTTGTCCATTTGTGACGCTTCTTTGTTTACTCTGGGCCGCATGGTGATTGAATCTCTGCGGAAGGTGATGTTCATTTCCTTGAGGAAGGTGTTCATGCCTTTTCTTAGACTGGTTGGCGGATTAGCTAAGCCGCTTACGCCTGGTTCGCCGTTGAAGACCATGAGGCGGTCGGCTATGAAGTCTTGGGTGACAACGTCGTGTTCAACTACGAATGCTGGTATGCCGTGTGCTTCAACGACACGCCGCAGTGTTTTAGCCATGTTGAGGCGTTCTTCAACATCTAGGTACGCGCTTGGTTCATCAAGAAGATACAGATCGGGTTTGCGGCTTAGGCATGCGGCGATGGCGACTTTTTGCAGTTCTCCACCGCTGAGCTCCATCACGTTTCGGTCCATCAAAACCTGAAGCCGTAGTGGCTGGGCAATCTCGGTTTTGTACCAGCTTGATGTAAAGTTTTCTTTAGCCACGTTCATAAGCAGTTCTTGAACCGTACCAGTGTAGTCAGGTGCAATATACTGGGGTTTGTAGCTGACGGTCAACTCGCCAAGCTTCTGTTTCTCATCAGTCTCTTCAACTCCAGCAAGAATTTTTACGAAAGTGGTTTTTCCGATACCGTTTGCTCCTAGGATACCGACGATTTCGCCTATCTTAATCTCGCCTGATTCAATGGTAAGTTTGAAGCCTTTAAAAGTTTTCGTCATGCTGTCCCATTTCAACAGTGGAGCGCTTAGGTTGGTGCCTGCGGTCGGCGGTTTCTCGTGGAAAACGATGGATTCTTTGCGGAACATTATGTTCTCGTCGGGGATGTAGCCTTGCAGGTAAATGTTAATGCCTGTTCGAACGCCATGCACATGTGAGACAACACCGTAGACTCCGGGTTCACCATAGAAGAGGCAGATTTGGTCTGAGAGGTAATCAATGATGGCTAAGTCGTGTTCGGCTACGATTATGGTTTTTTGCTGTTCTTTGAGGCTGCGTATGGTTTTTGCAACAACAAGCCGCTGCTTGACATCCAAGTAGCTTGATGGCTCGTCGAAAAGGTAAACATCTGCTTCGCGGCTGAGCGCTGCAGCAACCGCGACACGCTGAAGTTCTCCGCCGCTAAGCACTTCTAAAGGTCTATCCCAAACCGTTTTGAGCTCAAGCTCCTCCGAAAGCGCATCAAGCTGCCCTCTCTCATCAACATTTTCTAGTAAATCGCCGACTTTTCCACTGACAGCTTTTGGAATCTTATCAACATACTGCGGTTTGCTACTGACTTTGAGTTTTTTTTCGCTCATTTTTTGGAAGTAATCTTGAAGGCTTGACCCTCGATAGTACTGGATGATCTCAGGCCAATCAGGTGGATTATCATACGTGCCAAGGTTGGGTTTGATTTCACCTGAAAAAACCTTAAGGGTAGTTGTTTTGCCGATGCCGTTTTGCCCAATTAAACCCAGCACCGTTCCCGGCGAAGGCATAGGTAAACGGAAAAGTTTGAAGCTGTTTGCACTGAAACGGTGGCTGCAATCTTTCTCCAGCTCGTCTGGCAGGTTGACTATGCTGATGGCTTTAAAGGGGCATTTTTTGACGCATATGCCACATCCGCTGCAGAGCGTTTCCGATATGACTGCTTTGTTTCCTTCAACTCTGATAGCTTCTACTCTGCTGCGAACCATAGGGCAGAAGCTAACGCAGACTTGGTTGCATTTTTTAACCCTGCACTTATCTTCATTAAGTACGGCAAGTCGTGTCATGGTTTAAACGCGCATAAATGAAGTCAAGACGTAAGTTATAAATGTAAACCTGAAAAAAACAGTGCTAAAATACGGGTAATTTAGGTTGTGTGGGAATTTTTCATCGGTTTTTCAAAAAATTAACCTCGAAAATCAGACCAAATTTAACTTAAAAGAAAGATTAAAATTTTAAGTGAGGGATGTGTTTACCATTCTTCTTCTTCCCATTCTTCATCTTCGCCTTCTTCCCATTCATCTTCTTCTTCGAATGTCATATCTTTTTCACCTCACATAAGACGGATAAAATTACCCTATCCCTGCGGCAGTTTAAACATTTAGATTCGTCAAGTGTCGTTAATCTTGAGCAAATTATTGGGAATCAAACATGCAGCGTGCACCTTTTTTCTACTAATTTGCCTGTGCACAATAAAAGCTAGTTCACCCGTTATTGTACAGTTCGGACCTAAAATTTTGGAGCCTAAAACTATTGTAGGTTCCGATTATAAGGAAACAGACAGGAATAGGTGGCGTTACCCAACAAAATAGATAAATTCTCCAAAGACCCATTTAAGTCTCGGGATGATGTGAGGCGACGGCTTCGAGCCCTAAGCTGTGAGAAATCGTCAAATATCGCTGACCCACAAAAACCCGCAATTTCTCAAGCCTTAATTTTTATTCTTCTGAGTTTTTTCTGATATTTAACGGGGTCTCTGAAGACGCCTTTTCCAAGCTCCTCCATCTCAGCTATTGGATTAAATGGCTTTAAAAGCAAGCCTTCATCTGTTTTGTTAATTTCTATAATGATTCCAGTTTCAACATTGAATTTCTTGCGAAGCTTTTTTTGGAATAACTACTTGTCCGCGCATGCCAACTATTACTTTTACAGACAAGTTTTTTCGCCATCAGACAAATATTTAATCAGAGAAATAAATTTCTTACTCAGGTGAAGTCAGCCTGATTAGCCGAATGCCACAATAACAGAACGAAAGTTATAACCAACACACCAGTCTATTTTACTAATACCACTATCTCAGTGGTTTTAAGGAACAATGACCACTAATTGAAAATGTCGTTTCTGCGATGGTATATTATGATTAAACAGTGTATTGTGCTATTCTCAGTATGTTGAAAAAGAATTGATCTACATGGAAAGTGCGGGTATTTGAGTCTATGTTGAACTACGTTGAATCATATTTGAAGGAGGCTAGAAGCATATAGTAGACCGAGGAGGTAGCTTCTGCAAAACACACAAACGCCGGGGGCAAAAAGCGAAAATCTAAACAGTACTTATGTTTTAACTGCTCGGCAAGGTAAAGCAAAAATAACCAATCTGCATCTACCCTTCTGAGAGAACTTGGCATGATTAATGACTTTAACCTTTTAGCCACAACTTCGCGGGGAAACGAACGTCCAATGTGCAACGAACTCCATTACCTGCTCAAGGAACAGTTAGGTGATGCTGAAGCGCAAGTTAGCAAGACCAAAATCAGAGGCTTAATTGTCGGCAAAACAACACTGGACCCCTGCGTAGTTATGGAAAAATTCCGCGCTATCCTCAAAGAACGCCCATACGAGTTTCGCTACGCCCTTCGCATCTTGCCCATAGAACGCGTTGTACCAACGGATTTGGAAGAAATAAAACGCGTAACTGCGGAGCTAGCCGCCAGAATCGGCGAGAACGAAACTTTCAGGGTTACGGTTGAAAAACGCTTCACAACACTACACTCAAAAGACCTCATCGAGGCAGCGGCAGGAGACATTAAACGCAAAGCAGACCTTGAAAATCCAGACAAAGTCTTGCTTATTGAAGTTCTAGGAGCTTTAACGGGCTTGTCACTGCTTAAACCCAGCGATATTTTGGCGGTTGTTAAAGAAAAGATGCTTTAGGCTCAGAGTTGAGTTGCCAGCAGCGCTACTCGCTCGATAACCAAGTTAGCCACTGCCTCTTCACGCTTTTCATTCTTCATGACAGTCTTCAGCTCTTCGTCTGTAATCTGGAAGGTTTCCGTAATTTTACGTTCCTTAAACTTTGAGATTTCTAGTACTTTCTCGTCGGGTTCCGTGCCAATACACATGCTGATTGCCTCAAGCATTGTTTTAAGTTGGGTTGGGTCTTCGCCGATTATTATAACTGCCATGCTTGTGGTTTCGGGCTTAATGCCACATCGTTGGATGGCTTTTTGTATTTGCCGCTGCGCGGAAGCATAAAGCATTGTTTCCATGGCTAAGCTTTTAGCAATACTTGTCTTGTTTTGAAAAGCTATCAATGCGTTTAGGGCTGCGAAGTACAGGTGCTCTTGTGTAGCGATTAAGCTGGCGTCAAAGAATTGCAAATCAACGTTTGCTTGGGTTTCTTTTCGGTTTGCTTTGAGGAACGCTTCTGCCTTACCAAATTTTGTGTTTCTGTAGCCTGTTATTTCCGCGTATTTACCGTATTCTTTTAGGTGATACAGCATTATTGGCGCCTATTGCCACCGTTTAGTAATTTTTCAGCCAACTGGCTTGGCAAGCCCGCTTTTATAAGATTTGCGATTTCCTTGCTCGTGACACGTTTGCCTTCCTCTTTTTGCATTATTTTTGCAATCGTTTCTTTAGCTTCCCACGGAAAAACTATCCAGTGACTTGTTTCTTTTTCAAAATAATCCGGCGTGGTTATGGTCCCGGGTTTGCAGTACACAGTAGCTATTCTGATTTCCTGTGCACCCTGCTCTTGCAAGTGTTTTTTCGCAAGCTGCAAGCTCCTGCCACCGTCAGAAACATCATCTACCAATAGGACTTTTTTGTCCGGCAACTGTGTATGGAGGCATTGCTTTAAAACTGGCTCTTTGCTTTTCTGGGCGATACCAACGTAATATTCTATGGTGATTATTGCGAAATCCCTGGTTTCCAAAAGGTCTGCCAAGATGCGTGATGGAACTAACCCGCCTCGTGCAATGCCGACAATAATGTCTGGTTTATAGCCGTCGCTTTGGATTTTTTGGGCTTGGGCAAGCAGCATGTCGTATATTTGGTTCCATGTTGGGACTTCATATTGGGTGTTTGCAGCCACTTTTTTGCCTCTTTTAGATTGGTGATTTGTTAGGTTTTAATAGTTAAGTTTAGGTTTGTTAAGTCTTTTGTTTTCGGCAATACAACAGCGACTTTAAGGCACCTTGTCCAGAAAACCAGCCTTAGTTTTATTTGACTTTAACCATTTAACTCTAAAAATTTTATAGCTTTATTGATTTTAAAACCATTTTTAAGGCATATTGTTTATTTTTCTAATCCTTTTATCGCTTGCTCGGTATAATTTATAAAGGAGTTGTTAATAATTGATTTCGGGAGATAGGCGTCTGCAGATATGTTTCGTGATTCGTAATATGGTTTAAAAGCTTAAGACGCCAATTTTGGTTTAACAACAAATGAAGGATGTTTAAAAAAAATGGCAAAAAATAACGACGAGAAGATTAAGCACGTGCTGACTGACCCAAAGTTATCTGCTATTAAAGCGATGCTTGAGAAAGACCATGCTATCGATTGCTTGTTGCTGCTTTATGTTGGCCGCGGCAAGTGGAAAGAAGCCAAAGATTTTATGCGCAAAAACAAACTTACGCTAAGCGATGGCACTTTCAGAGCTAGAATGATCGAGATTGAATCTTTAGGCTTAGCTAAAAGCGAACGTATTGATCCGCTCAAGAAATACTACCTCAAGACTGAGGCCGGCGAAAAACTAGCAAAGCTTCTTCTCGGGCTCTTCGATGAGCTTGAAGCTTAAAAACCTCGTTTCAACAGTTTTTTATTTTCGCTTCTTTATTTTTTAATTCGCATTTGATTTGGACAAGTTTTTGCCTTATTTTGCTGAATTGTGTTAGGGTTACGTCTTTGTTGTATTTGTGTTGGACGGACACATAGTATTGTATATTGAGTCATAATATTTATTAAGGCACAGAATCAGAAATACATTCAGCAAACCAAAATGGAGAGAAAAAAAATAAATGAACTTCAGAAAATTTAGAAAATTTAAGAAAAACGCAAAAGCCCTAAGCCCCGTAATCGCAACAATCATACTAATAGCCGTCACAGTCGCAGTCAGCGTCGTCGTAGCCGCATGGATGGGAGCCCTCACCATAGGATTCATGGGAAACGCAGAACAAGCATCAATAACAAACGTTGTATTAACTAACAGTAACGCCACCGCCGAACAAGCTGTCTGCACCATTCAAAACACAGGTTCTTCTACAGTGTCCATAACGTCAGCAACCATAGATGGAAACACCGCGACCATAAGCGCACCTACTGTTGTAACTGGTACACAATCATTCGCTACTTGGGTGTCAGGTCAACAAGTACCAATAGGTAAAGGTAATACAGTAACTATTACTCTCACAATCAAAGGTACCGTGGCCGCACCGGCACAATTTAGTAACAGCGCACAATATACAATAAAACTGATGACTGCAAAAGGCAATACAGAAACCAACCAAGCGACATACAGCGGACCATAAACTCAGTTTCCACAATCTGTAGACTTTGAAATTCGGGGGTAAGGCGTAAAACGAACCACCAATCTTTCCTTTTTCTTATTTCAAACATAGAAGGTAAAAAATCATGGTTGTCCAATTAAAAGAATATACATCGGCGCAGGCAATAGCTGATGCTCTAGATAAGGATTTATCCGAAACTAAAAGCTTGCTGGGCGAATATCTGCGTCGTTTAGATGAGATTCGCACTTTAGCGGAGAAATCAAAAAAAGTCCGCGAAGTTATTATGAAGCTTGCAGGGAAAAAAACCAACGCGACAGACAGTCCAGGCGAAATAACAGTGGGTACACTAAACATTATTTTAGACGCTAATGCGTTCCACGAGTTAACAGCTATAGAATCGGTCGTGCGTAGCCACCAGGAACGGCTGTTGGTTTTACAGAAGGTGCGCGACGCATTAAAATGGTTAGACCAACTTGGCGACACTGAAGGCCTCAAGTACTTAGTGCTGGAAGACGAGGGCATCCCAGAGCGCATCCTATTCAAAATATCCTAAACCGCCTAGCTGGCAGGAGCAAAAAGTGACTGAAAACTATTCAACCGCACTGCAAACAATAATAAATGAATTCAAAAACATAACCCCAGAAATAACAAACACCTTCATGTTCAAGAAAGACGGCGAAATCATAGCCAGCACTGAAACCACCAGTGAAGACCAAAACAAAAAACTGATCACCGCCTTCAACGACATAGCTGACCAGGCTGAAACCCTCGGCGGCATAGAAACCTTAACTATCCAAGGCGCAGATAGCCAATTAAGCATTACATCGATGAACAATCGTTACTTGGTAAATGTTTCTTCACGTGTGACAGACGAAAAAATGGTTAAAACGTTAACCAGCGTCATTGTTCCAACCGTCGTAAAGCTTGTAGATCAAATTTCTGAACTATCAGGCAACGAGTTACCCCAAGCCAAAAACCCCGAACTTAAACCGATTGAAGAAATAGGTCTGCCAGATAAGCAAACAACGCAAAGTGAACCAATCCCCGAAATGTCAGCATCGTTTAGTTCTGAGCCGATGCTTCCAGAACCGCCCGTGAATCAGTTCATGATAGAAAAAATCGGAGGCTTACTAGTTCCCTGTGACATTGTGCGAGTAGACAGAGAAGTAATCGCAAAATGGCACGATATCTACGGTGACAAGGAAATCACACAGGTGCATATCGAAACCTTAGAAGGCAAAGCAATCATATGCGGATTCAAACCTATCAAAGAAACAAGCTGTAACGCCAAAGGCATAATACAATTTCCAGAAAAAGTACTGCAAGCCCTGCAAACTAGCAAAGGCAAACTCGTAATAGTTAAACCAGAAATCACGCGCCAAGGAGAAAACAAATGTTGAAGCAAAAAACAAGCGCCGACGAAGCTGAAACAGCATTGACCAACCAAGTTGCCATAACAACAACCATTGAGGATGAAAACTCTGCTTTCGCGAGCCTAAGCGCAAGCCTTGCTGAAATACGTAAACTCAAAGGTGTAATAGGCTACATTCTCAGAAGCAACACCTCAGCCATACTAGACTTTACCGAACCAAACAAAATTACTGAAAATGCTATCCTAACGTCTCAAATCCACGATTCTTGCCAGGAAATCACAAAACAATTCAATCTTGGCGAAATGGAAAGCGTGCTTGTCGAAGGCGAAAATATTAAAGTGCTATGCATGAGCATTGGCGAAAACAATATAAGCGTATTCATGGAAAAAAACGCCACTCACTCATGGATAATTAAAAGAATTTTAATTTAAAAAATTAAGCTTAAGCTTAGGTAGTTTTCAAGCTACCCGTTCTCTAATAGTACCTCACTCGGACCAGTGAATACATAAAAATACATTTTAACATCTTATAGTTGCCAAAAAAGCTGCAACGAACTCTGGCGCAAACCTAAAAAATCGTTCTAAGAAACGAAGAAGCCGATTAAGTCGCGTTCGTAACGTGGCAACTAAAAAACAGTTTCTCAAAGAGAAAGGAGAAAAACCATTTTTGCAAAGTATACAAACCCTTCCAAGTTTGTTTCTAATCTTTAGGGGCTCCATGGATTGCTTAACCACGATTACAGGAACCTTGTACTATGGCATAAGGGAGCTCAACTCCTATATTAGCAGGCTTAGTTAGCTCAAACCTCGCATAATTCAAAATTGCGCTTCAAATACTGAAAATTGCCTATTTTAGCATAATACTGTTCCTTGCCATAGTCGTGACAAACAACCTCTTGATTCTACTCAACATTCTATTGCAAAAAATTTTCCGCTTGAGCCTTGTTTAACTGGAAAGCGCTTTAAGGTAAGTTTGCATAGCACTAAGCTGTGATCGTCTTGCCTAGAGAATTCATCTTGTTCTCACGTTTGGGAAAAACCAACTCAGCATTTAGCAACCTGCATGATGCAGGAAGATTAGACATTGTCTATGAATGCGTAGTCACCAGCCTTTTCCTTTCACATGGCATACGCAGAGACGTAACTTTTCATGCCGTATTGAACGGTCCGCCAAATCCGCCTTTACACATACAAATTGACGGCTACACACTCTTTGACGTGCGAACGGACGTGGATACATGGCAACAAATTCTAAGAAAAGTCATCTCGGGCAAGTCCCACCCGGGCATCAGCGTAGACAAAACAGGTTTTGAAGCCTTACTTAGAAAAGAAGCCCGAAGCCACTACGTTTACGTTTTGGAAGAAGGCGGAAAAAACATAGCTGAAACAGAACTTGCTGACAATGCTATCTTCGTGCTCGGCGACCATGTTGGTTTACCTATAAAAGCAGAAATGTTTGCTCTTAGATACGGCGAAAAAATCAGTTTAGGCAAACAACCCTACTTAGCGGCTTCATGCATAACAATAATCAATTACCTGTTGGACTGCAAAGCTAAACCTTACTCTTGAAATGCTCCCAGCCTCGAGCTTCAATAGCACGTTTCTTTCCATCAACGTCCAGAAGCATTTGCTTATTTCTTGTAACTTTCCCAATGGGCAAAAGGCGCCCGCCTACTGCTTCAACCGCAGCTTCGGCATCAACCCACCCTTTAGGCTTAATTGTTACCACAAGCTCGTATTCTTCTCCGCCATAGAGCGCCAGCTCTAAAGAATCAAGATGATTAAACTCTGCAAATCGTCTAACTTCATCAGCAACAGGAACACTGTGAACTAGGAAGCCGACGCCACTTATTTTCCCAATTTCATGCAGACTCCAAGCTAAACCATCACTGGAATCAATAGAAGCCGACACTACGCCTGAGCGACTGAGTGCTAAGCCTTCCTTTAGCCTAGCTTTAGGCATGCAAACTGCACCCGACAGCACATTACGAAGGTCCGTTGAAGCTGAATAGTTATCCAAAAGCAAGCGTAAACCAGCAGCGGATTTGCCGAAGAAACCTGTAACAGCCAAGATATCGCCTGGCTTAGCTCCATTACGTAGCATTAGTGCTGCTTTTTCGGCTGTGCCGTAGAGGGAAACTGAAATGATAAAGTCTGAGGCTTCACCTGTGTCTCCTCCAATTATGTAAGCGTCGTATTCTCGTGCTCCCGCATTGAGTCCACGGGCGATTTCTTCGATGTCTTTTCGCATAAGACCTCTGGGTAACCCGAGCGACACAAGAGCGGCCGTGGGTTGGACGCCTTTAGAGGCAAAATCGCTGATGTTCATGACTATTGCTTTGCGCGCGGCTTGCCATAGACTCATATTTGGGGGTATGTCGGTTTTGCCTACAAGCATGTCAGTTTTCAGTACGGCAACTTGGTTTTGATCAATGTTAACGGCGGCAACATCGTCTCCGAAGGGCACGGGGGAATAGGGCATGGCTTCAAGGTAGTTGGCGATGATTTCGATTATTTTTCGTTCACCTATGTCTGTGCGTGTTTTATTCGAGCTAATGTTTCCAGTTTTATTGTTTCTCATGCTTTCACTCTTCTATTGAAAATCATTCAAATCATTTAGGTTACCTAAGCCTTTTAAAATTGATGCTTACGTGATCGTTTAGCTCTTGGCTTTTTGGCCCTAGGCATTTGTGTGTGGGCACAAGCCTACCTCCAGGTCTAATAGATGCTTCTAATAGGCTCCAAACAAGATTTAACATAGATGTGCATAGAAAGAAGACCGCGCACTTTGCATGCAGAATCGTTAAAATTACATGTAGAAATGTAAGCAAACTTGTTAACTTAACATTTAAAAACTTGGCTTTCACTGATTAGCAAATGGATGCCCCGATGGCTCAGCCTGGTAGAGCGGCTGCCTCGTAAGCAGCAGGCCGCGGGATCAAAGCCCGCTCGAGGCTCCATTTACTTTTCAGATAGTTATCTCTATCAGTTCTCTTTTTCGTTTAAGCTGGTCAAGTTCTTCGGGGAACACTTCAAGGTAGCCTTTCGAGGGCTTCTTTCGTGTTAGCGAGGGATTCTTTGCAGTTCGCCCATAACTAATGGTGTGCTTAGGTGTTTCCCACAAATGCGCAGAGCCCTTAGAGACCATGCCTTGTCGCTTTGATGTCCTCTACCCATTCCTCTGCAGTGACATTCATTAAGCTTTGAAGCTCCTTTGCACGCTTCTGGGCTTAGCGTTTTTCTCCGCATGAGTTCCCTTATTGTGAACTCTCTACCCTTGATTTCCACCATAAGCTTTACTCGCCATAAAGTCCTTGTCTAAAAGATATAAGCTTGCCGAGTTCTCATTCTGAAAGCAATAATTTTTGCTGGCTGTCACATGATATAATGCATGACAGCGACTAAGTGGAAGAGAAAGCCGTTTTTTGAATTTAAAGGAGCCTAGAAGGCGACTTAGATGAACCATATTTTTGGTTAAAAAAAGGAGGGGAGGAATCGGCTCCTTGAAAGACGGAGTTTGCCTTGATGTCATTAAAGTCTGTTTTTTGTTGGGTCATCTCCTCTTGTTTGGTTGGGTTTTGGTTAGGCTGCGTTTGCTTTCATGAATTTTCGGTATTTTGTATTATAGTATACAAAGGCTGCCGTTAACGAGCTTGTGCAAAGCACAAATAGAGGTATCTCTGTTGCTGCAATCATTTTTTATCGCCTATACGTGCGGGAAGTACAGTATATCTTTCGGAGTTGTTTTCTTGGAGGAAGTTTTTTCCATTTTTCCACCACGCTTTTTTGATATTAATCAATCGTTAACACATATAAGGGTGTTTGAGATTTGTTCATAATTATTATGAAAAGTTGAATAAGCAGCATGTTTTTAGATTGTATAAGTGTGTGAGCGTGCTGGTATTAGCTTAGTTTATGAACGTTTGGCGAATGTGTCTTTGCTGCTTGGTGTATTTGTGTTGTGCTGTCATTCAACGCACGGTGTTCCGTGGAAACGTTTATTAAATATTGCTATACTCGATGTTGAATAAAGCCAGGAGGCGAATGACATGCAGCTTTTCCATGGACATAACGATGAAAAACTCAAATGCCCATACAAGGGATGCGAAAAACAATTTGATAAGCCAACCGTATTAACAGATACATCTGTGATTCCCAGACAAACCCATTACGCTTGCCCCTACTGCATGTCAAAACTCGAAATAGCAACCCAAAACGAAAAAATAATCAGCGTCAAACCAACCGAATACCCCATAGTCTTTGACTCACCAGCCAAATGCGCACACTTCAGCGGACTCCTACACGCACCAGGAGAAACCATGCTAACACAAGACGAATGCCTAATCTGCCCAAAAGTCCTCCAATGCGACAAACGCAAAAAATAGGCGCGCTTGCTCTTTTCGGTTTTTTGGTTTCCGTCGGCTAGCTTGGTATAGTTATAGATTTATGTTCATTGGGCCTGATGAGGATTGTTTCTTTGTGACTTCTACGTGTTCTATCACAATAAACGCTCCAATAACTACTCGGTGATCGACATCTCCAGTTATTGATACTCCAAGTTGGTCTCTTACAGATAGCCATTTCTTGTGAACAAAAGCAACCGCAACCCCGGCGACCTGCATTTGATACTCGTGTTCGGTGAAGTCTCCGTAGATTCGCATGAACGCTCGTCATTTTTAGTCGCTTGATAAGCTCAGACATAAAGAAGAATAAGCCGCCCTCTTGCTTAATCAAACTCTAAACACCTTTATAATCATTAAATAGGATACCATAACCAGCTAAACTTTAAGGGTAAAAGTTTATATTTCCGTGCGTTTTTTGCTTATTTCCGAAATAGATAAAGTTCTAGTAAAGTAGGGATAATATATGGCGTATTTAACAACAACAGGTTCAGGACAGCCGGTGTTGATTCTCAAAGAAGGAACAACCCGAAGTAGGGGTAAAGAAGCCCAAAGAAACAATATAATGGCCGCACAAGTAATTGGCGAAGTACTCAAAACCACACTAGGCCCAAGGGGCATGGACAAAATGCTCGTCGACAGCCTAGGCGACATAACAATAACAAACGACGGCGCAGCAATCCTAAAAGAAATTGACGTTGAACATCCAGCAGCAAAAATGATGGTTGAAATCGCCAAAACACAAGACGACATGGTAGGCGACGGAACTACAACCGCAGTCGTGCTAGCAAGCGAATTGCTCAAAAAAGCTGAAGAACTGCTTGATCAAAACATTCACCCAATAATTTTAGTAAGCGGCTACCGGAAAGCATCGCAAAAAGCAATCGAAGTCATAAACAAGATAGCTATTCCCCTTGACATAAATGACCGCAAAACGCTTCTCAAAGTCGCATTAACTTCAATGAGCAGCAAATCAGTAGGCTCAGCAAGAGAGCACCTAGCAGAAATATCCATTGATGCAGTCAAGCAAATTTCAGAGCAACGCGGCGACAAAACCATAGCTGACATAGACAACATTCAACTCATCAAGAAAACAGGCAAAAGTCTCCTTGAAACCCAACTTATCCGAGGAATAATCATTGACAAAGAAGTTGTTAATCCAGGAATGCCTAAGACAAAAGAAAACGCAAAGATCCTTCTCTTAGATGTAGCACTGGAAATAGAGAAAACAGAAATGAGCGCTGAAATCCGCATCAAAGACCCATCACAAATGAAAGCATTCCTAGACCAAGAAAATGACATGATGCAGAACATGGTTAAAAAAGTCAAAGCTTCAGGTGCAGACATAGTTTTCTGTCAAAAAGGCATTGACGACATGGTCCAACACTTTCTAGCCAAAGCAGGGATAATGGCAGCAAGGCGTGTGAAAGAGTCAGACATGGAAAAACTCGCAAGAGCAACTGGAGGAAGAATAATCAGCGACTTAGATGACCTTAAACCAGCAGATCTTGGCTTGGCAGGCTTAGTGGATGAGCGCAAAATCGGCGACGACAAAATGATATTCGTCGAAAAATGCAAAGACCCCCACAGCGTAGCCATACTCATCCGCGCGGGACTCGAACGCATGGTTGACGAAGCAGAAAGAGCCATAACCGACTCACTATCAGTAGTCTCAGACGTAATCGAGAACAACAAAATCGTTGCAGGCGGCGGAGCAGTAGAAATCGAAGTAGCCAAAGAACTACGTAAGTACGCAACCAAAGTCGGTGGAAGAGAACAATTAGCAGTTGAAGCATTCGCAGACGCAATGGAAGTAATTCCACGTACACTCGCAGAAAACGCAGGTCTCCAGCCAATAGATATCCTTGTCGAATTACGCTCAAAACACGACACAGCTGAAGGCAAAAACATAGGCATCAACGTTTTCACAGGCAAACTGCAAAACAGCGTCGAAGAAGGAGTTATAGAACCACTCGTAGTCAAAGAACAAGCCATCAAATCCGCAGCCGAAGCAGCAGCCATGATACTGCGCATAGACGATGTCATAACAGCCAAATCACCAAAAGGCGGTCCGGGTGGCGCAGGTGGAATGCCTGGCGGTCCTGAAGGCGAAGAATAAAACCACCTTCTAATTTTTCTTTTTTTTTAATCTCTTAGCTTGCTTTTCGTTTGATATATCAATGGGAAACAGTTACTAATTACTTCGTTTTTTGAAAAAGGCAACCAATAATATTGCCAAAACAGCCACTAATGCTGAAGCCCCAACTTCCACTTTAGTGGCTTACAGTTGACTGCTTTGTTGTAAACGGCACACCTACGCTAAAATGTACTGTTCCAGAAACAGCTTCTTGGATAATTTTTATCCCAAACACAAACTACTCCTTTTTCTTTCTGAAAATCTTTGCTGGTTGTTTTCCATTGCAGAAAGCAGAAAGTGTAGCTAAATGCCTATTGAACTGTTGGGAACTTGCATGAACAATTATAGATTGGACAAAAAAGGGAAAAGGTTACCAGTGACGTTAGTTTTATGTCCAAAATGGCGCGAGATACCTTACTTCGACCACAATTTGCATGTCTTGGACTGCTTTCTTAGCCTTGCCTACTCTTTCTTTTCTCTGCGCAATCAAAAGCGCCGCAATCGCAGCGACAGCCAACGCTACAGCCGCAATCAATAGCACTTGAAACGCAGTCAACCCGTTATGCTGATAGTTAAGTTTTGCAAGCCATACGGACTGATTTTTTGAACCTACCGCGATAAATCCACCGTCTTTTGCGGGAATAATGGAATTAAAGTTTCCCTCCAACCCCCAAGGCAAGGTGACTCCCGGAAAGGTCATGTTCCAAAGTTGGTTGCCTGCCTTATCAGTCATGATTAACCCGGCATCCGTTAGGTTTGAAATGGTCATGAGAAGGTACCCGCCGCTTTGCGTTTCGAGGGCACAGGTTATTGAGCTGTCTTTGGCGCCGTATGTTTGGTTCCACTGCATATTGCCTTCCGCGTCGATTTTGACTATCCACGCGCCCTTGTCCCAAAGGTAACCCGCCATTAAGTACCCACCGTCTGTTGTGGGTATGGCGCAGTTGCATTCAGTTTGAAAGTAGTAGCCTTCGCCGCCGTAACTTGTGTTCCCAAGTACGTTTCCATTCGCGTTCATTTTGATGAGTGTGAAGTTTGCCTGATTTGGAACAAAAGAATAGCTGACAACGGACATAACGTATCCGCCGTCGGAAGTTTGGATGATGGTCGATGGGCAATCAGCTGCGGGCCCCGAAAGCGTTTCATTCCACTCCATGTTTCCTGATGAATCGGTTTTTGCAAACCAAATCCAGCCCAAGCCTTCTTCAACTTTCTCGCCGAAACCAGCAATTGCAAAACCGCCGTCGCGGGTTTGAATAATCGACATAAAGTAGTTTATTGGCGCTCCCGAGCTATACATTTTGGTCCATTGAACGTTGCCCTGCGAATCGGTTTTCACTAACACGTACATGTTGTCCACGAGCCCCGCCAAAACGTAGCCTCCATCGCTTGTAGGCAAAAGACGAGTGAGATTCGTGTTTTCTTGATCGATTCGAACTGTCTTCGTCCATAACAGATGGTTCGAAGAGTCGAGTTTTATGAGAAAAGTGCAGGATTGGTTGGCGGTGTTCAGAACCAAACTTCCGTCCGCAAGCTGAAAAACCGAGTATCCCGTTTTACCCATCAAACTAGTTTGCGGCACAACGGGGGAAGACAACGCGACGGAAATCGCTGGTTCTAAAACAGCAGGCGCTATTTCGGTGACGCTTAAAGTTAAAAGTACTAAAACAAGCACTGACAATAGAATGATTGCCTTTCTCATCCCCTACACCTTGCAATCATCAGTTATCCAGCATTGACTTTTAGTTCTACTCATGGAACAGAATGTTCCAAAGCTGGAACACTTACAGAACATCAAATAGTTAAGGCTACTGTTTTGGCTTCTTCCTAAACCGTAAAGCTTCAAATAGGAAAATCGATGCAGCAACAACCGTCACCACAATTAAAAGCCAGAATGCCCCCTCAATAGAGGATCCCAAAAGCAAATGAGGAACCAATATTGCAATCTCGGCGATTAACACACCTATGAAGATAAATCCGAAGATAACAAAGCTAGGCATGAGAGTTTTTCCGACCCAAACATATCCCTTCATGCTTACTTTTTCCTTAACCGTGTAATTGCTGTAGTTATCTTTTACTACCAAGCCTAAATCTACAAGTTTCTGAAGGTTTCTGTATGCGACGCTTGGGCTGCTAAGGTTAGCTCCACGCATTACATCTCTCGGTCCAACAGGTTTCCCAACTTTAACAAGATACAAGTACGTTTGAAAAGTTGTTGCGTTAAGTTCTTCCTCGGGCTCCAAGATAACAGGCACCCTTCAACCAATTAGCATGTCTGGCTTATTAAACCAAGCCACTAAACTCAAGAAACCGCTCATTTCCCATCCAATCAAAAAGATATTAATCCTTGCTGAGAATTCAATTAAATGATACTTTTAATCAAATTTTGGTGAACATGAAATGGTAGAACAAAATCAGAAAATTGATGTTTTAATTATTGGTGGTGGACCAGCCGGGTTAACCGCAGCTATTTACACGTCATGGCTTGGTTTAAAAACCGTTGTTTTAGAAACAGGAATCGTTGGTGGAAGAGCAGGGTTAGCTCCGCAAATAGAGAATTTTCCAGGATTCGAGTTTGGCATTAAAGGCAGTGAACTGGTTGATAAGATGCGTTTGCAAGCTTTACGTTTTCGTGCGGAAATTAGGGATGATGAAGAGGTTATCGGTTTAGACCTGAAGGGCGAGGTTAAACGTGTTGTTTCGCGAAAGCAAACCTATGAGGCGCATGCTGTGATTATTGCGACTGGAACACAGAGAAGAAAGCTGCTAGTTCCCGGCGAAACCGACTTTATAGGGCGAGGGGTCAGCTACTGTGTTACTTGCGATGGCCCTTTTTTCAAACATGTAAAGGTGGCAGTTGTCGGCAACGGGGAGGAAGCTGCAATTGACGCTTTGTTTCTATCTGACATAGCAAACAATGTTATGTTAGTTACTAATGAACCAGAATTAGATATCTCAGGCACACTGACAGACAGGCTTCGAAATAAACCTAACATATAAATCGTAAAAGGCAAGATAACCAAGATTGTTGGCGAACAAATTGTTAAAGCAATAAAAATACTTGATTTTGGCACTCAGCTTGAGGGGGAAAGAGAGGTTAAAGGGGTTTTTGTTTCTTTGGGAGGCGTTCCTTTGACTGCTATAGTAAAAAACGCTGGAGTAACCACTGACAGGAATGGCTGCTTAACTGTTGATCACCAGCAAAAAACAAGCGTAGAAGGAGTCTTCGCAGCTGGAGATTGCACTTGTGGCGGAATGCAAGTGATCACGGCTGCAGGAGAAAGCGCCATGGCTGCAATGCGAGCTTCAGGGTACATTAGAAAAGTTAATGCTTAGTTTACCACTAAACACACAACACTTTGGCTAAGGTTTTTATGATGCATCGGAAATTGTCTTCCCTGCAACACTTTGGGGCTGTCGGCTAGCTTGGTCTAGGCTTGTAGACTTGGGCTCTATAGACTCCGGTTCAAATCCGGGCAGCCCCACCAACAAATTATTGTTCTTTTGAGAAAAAAAGCGATTTTCGAGCTTTTTATCACTTGAATAAATCTTACGGTTTTCCGTAATCTTACTAAAATCAATAAGACCTGCCCGTTGAAGTAGCTCCAGCTCTTCATTCAACAATTTGACTTTGTTCTTTATCTTATGTTTAAGAACATATGAATAATCAGGACTAAAGCTCTGGGGCGACTGCAAATACTCAATTTCTTTTTGGCTAAGCAACTTAATTTCAGTCTCCGTTGGTAGAAAACAATGGCAATTTGGGCTTAAAAGGCTTTTCAACCTACAAAATGAACTTTGAAATCTTAGAGTAAGACATAATCGAAAAATAGGAAATTGAGACACTAATCAACGAAGAAGCGCACTATTATTTTCTGATATATTCCAAGTTTGAAACATGGCTTATATTGTATTCTCTGAATAACAAGTCAGAGAAAACTAAGGGGCGCGCGCGCTTTAAAAGGTAAAAAAATGACAACAAAAAAACTTAAAGATTTAATGGTTGTCCCAAAAATAATAACAATAGAGAGATATTCGTGTATGTGTCCTTTCTGTAAAAAAAATGTAAAAAGTGAATATTATACTGTTTTTTCTCTTAAAAGATTAGAGCATTATGTATTTGATGATTCTATTTTTAAGCTTGATTATTGGATTGGTGAAAAATAAAATGAACATTCAAACCATTGGCACGCCCGCTATGTTGGAATATGGATACTATGGGCTTCCTGTAGCGAAAGTTGAGGTTATTAATGATACGGTAACGTTTTTTGTAGTAATAGGGTTCCCTAAAAAGCGGTGGGTTGTCGTTAAGGAGATTCCTGTTTATGAGATAACAAGCATTGAGACTTTTGGGAATAAGTTAAGAGTAACATGGAAGGGTGTTACTGACACGTTTTTTATGGAGAGTAATGCTGAGTCATTGGGTAAATTGCGTAATGAAGTTAACTGGATGCAGGAACAGCGGAAATCGTTAGGGAACAAAGGGAAAGTTGCTCTAAGAAGGAAGGAACTGTTAGGGGTAATTAATGCTTCAATAGACATAGTTGATTTATCGTTTGATATTCTGATTGGCTTGCAGGAGAAGCGAATTAATTGGCAAAGTTTAGAAGAATACTCCAGCAGTTTTGGGAAAAACTTGAGTTTCACAGGGCAAACGATACCCCCATTGAATTTAGATTTTTCAAAGGTATCATCAGCCTTAAAAATGCAGATTCCCAAAGAAACATCAAAGGAAGCCTATAACATCTTAAAATCGACATATGGATACTTTAGCGGCTTAAGCGTTAATGATGAATTTAAAGAGAATCACCCGAACTTTCACGATGCGAAGGCTGTGATTTTGGCGTATTATACGTTAAATGATGTTTTACTCGGCAAGGTGGTTGGAGATAAAGAAAACAAGAAAGAGAATAGTCAGCTTGAAGTTGTTTTGCAAAACTTGGCTAACGACATCAACTTTAAAGTTAACATTGCTGAGCTTATGGGCAGTATAGATAAAATGGGCCTTGAGACTGATAAAAGCGTTATTGAGAATAGCAGAGGAATTTTCAAGGAACAACTAAAGCAACTTTAATGCAATAGTAATCTTGTATGGTTTCTCGAAAGTCTCAGCCTTGGGATTTGCTATCTTGGGCATTTTTTTCGCCTTTTTTCGCAACATCCTGCTTGCATTTTTGAATTTCAGCCATGAGAGAATCAAACGAGTTTGAGAGCTTCTTTAGAGTTTCGCTGATGTGTGCGCATTGTTTCTCTATGTTATTGATTGTATCAAATTCATCAGTACCTTTGCAGCCAGAATCTGAGCTTTTTGCATTAGATTTTTCAACGTCAGTCTTTGGATAAAGTTTCTCCATCAGTTTTTTGGCTTTCGCTGATAGAAAATATCCAAAAGGACCATAGGGCGTTACACGACGAGCCACTAAATACTCGTTCATGATACCCAAATATTCGACGTGTCTATGCAAAGAAGAAGTAGACATCAATTTAGATTGTTCCAATTCCGTCCAGGTAGTCCCCCGTTCATTCATTACATGATAAATGAAATACAAAATCCATATGTCACTATTTCTAAGAAAAGGCGTTCCGGGAAGCAGCTTAATTTTCTTAATTACTTCTTGGTCATATGGTTCTGACATTTTCCATCAATTCGCTCGATTTCCACTCAAAACTATACATCATTTCCCATATAAAATGAAAGGTGACTGTGATTTTTTGCAAGCTAATAGCATATGATGCGCTTTCGCATATTGTAAAGAAAGAAGAAGTTTCGAGAAATCATTAGGGGGTGAAATTTATTGACTACTAAAAACAAGGAAGACACTGTTATACAACAAATTTCCGATGTAGTAGCGGAAGCCGAATTGGAAGGACTTTTCATAGCTGAAATCAAAGTCGAGCGTTCGCTTATTGGCAAGAGCGATTTTTTTGTTACTCAAGTAAAAGTGCATTTCTTAGATTTAATCGAAGAAAACTAAAAGGTCTACTCAGCTAAAAACACAAGCATTTTGACAAAAAATGACGTAGCGACAGCTCTGAAGAATTGAACACTGTCCTATTGAAGAGCTCCTAAACCGGGGCTCCCAAACCCTCGTTTTTAACGAGTAAAGAATCAAACAAGTGAAAAAAGTATGAAGAACCAAAATAAAGAAAGCTTCAATGTTGCAGTGGTGCTGCACGTTGAAACTGATGAAAAATGGCATAAAATCGAGCAGTTCTTGAATGAAAATTCTAAGCTCATTTTTGTGCAAAAAGCACCAGACGGCGTAAAACTAACTGTGAAGAGAGAGGTGAAGAAATTTGACGAAACAAGTTAAACCAGAATTTATTTACAGCGTCGGTGATGGTTTCACTACTGAAGAAATAAAATACGGTGGCAAACTTGGTTTTGCAATTTACAACAGCGGAAGCTTAAGATTTTCAGAACAAACGACTGACGTAGGCAAGCTGATTGTGTATGAAAAACTTCCGTGGTTAATAGCAAACTTTTCAAGCAATGAATCTCTTAATGATGAAATTAATGAAGAGGAACTTTACAAAGGCATACGCCAGTACATCTATGAACAGGTTGAAATGCCAAGCGAACTTGATTATGAAGTGTTAACATGTTGGATTTTAGCATCATGGCGATATCAAGAATTCCAGAGCTTTCCATATATTTGTGCTTTAGGTCCATCTGACAGCGGCAAGACTCGCCTTTTAGAAACATTACATCAGCTAAGCTACAGAGGATACTTAGGATGCAATATGAGCACCGCATCAATATTTAGAGGAATCAACGAATTTGGCATGAGCATTTTCTTCGACCAAGGTGAAGGCTTCGCCAACAGTCCAGAATATGGAGCAATGTTGCAGATTTTCAACAATGGATATCGCAAAGGCGGTCAAGTGAGCAGGGAATACATGAATCCATCAACAAATAAATATGAAACTGAATATTTCAAGATTTATTCACCAAAAGCGATAGCAAGCATTGACAGACCAGCGTCTTCATTGGCTTCAAGGTGCATAATTTTTAACATGCGGACAAACACAAGAACTGAAATTTCATCAATCTTAAATGAAAAGAAATCTACGGAGATACGCAATAAATTGTTATTATACAGATTTCACTATGTAGGTAATGTAGGTAATGAAGAAAAAGCTAAGACATACGAGGAAAAAATAAAGACTATTACAATGGATGGCAGAATCAGAGAACTCTTTTTACCCCTGTTAAGTATAGTCCCCAATTCTGCTACATTATGTACATTAAGTACACCTCCCCGAAGCATTGAAGATGCGCTTTTAGAATACATCCGACATAGAAATCAATTAAGAATAAATGAAGAACAGTTGCGTCCAGAAGCAGAGCTTACGCATTGCATAACTGAATGCAGTAAAACAATGGCGCAGAGCAGAATACTGATTGATGATATTTCCAACTCTTTCAACTTGGGTAAATCAACAAGAGAAGAATGGAGCAATAAAGCAATCTGTTTCAAACTTCGTGACATGGGATTTGAAACAAAAAGAGCCGCCGAAGGTACGGTACTTATCAACGATGCGAAACTTTTGTCAGCTTTGCAGAAAAAATATTCAGTCACACCAACAGATTGCATCCCAGAAGTTTAGGCTTAGGAGTTTTTGGTCGACTCAACAAATCTCTCTAAGCAATAGTTTTTACAATGTCAATAGAGGTGAAAAAAATTTGAAGAAACATCAAAAATTATGTAAAATCTGCAACCATGAGCTTGCACCAGCGATTCTCCAACTATATCTCTTCGACGGCTATTCATACAAAAGAATCATCGAAGCCTACGGAAGCTTTATTCCAAATTTGAACTTATACAATATTCTCAAATCACTTAAATTACCACATTTCCATCAAAGATTTCAAAGAAGCAGAAGCGTCTAAAGCTCGCTGGGAAAAGTACAAAGCTCAAAAAGCAGATTGATGAAAATTTGCAAAGGCTCGACCAGCGAACACCCACAAAGTTAACTCCCTCAAACTTTTAAACGATTTTTAAAAAACTAAAAGTTCACTCCCAAAGATTTTCTGTATACACATTTTTAGGCTGGCGAAAAACGATGACCCTACGTCTAAAGTACTTAACTCCTTAAACTACGCCAAAACAAAACTGGTAAAACAAGTGAGTATTAGTATTCATAGCGTTACAGCATTTTCCGTAGCTCTCTAAAGAAAATAGAAACAAAAAACACTCATTTAATTAAAATAAACCCAAACAATCAAGATTTAAGTTTTTCAAGAAAGCGTTTATGTATGAAGAGAATACGTTCTATTTTATATGTCGGTAACCTATCTAAAGCGATTGTTGGATAACCCAATACCTGATTAGCCTTACGAGCAAGTGTGTCAACATTGGGCGAAAGTATTAAGTCTTTATACCGATAGCATATGCCACCTTGTTCAATTATCCCCTTGAAAATAAGAGAGTTATCAATATATCTTGCAATGATAAAGGGAGTAATTCCTAATTGTTTAGCCAAATCAAATTTAAACATGACCTGTTTTCTGGTAATGTACTCGTATCTAATCCAGTTTTTAATATCGACCCCATAAACTACCTTATCTCGCTTAAGAATAAAGTCGAGATTTGGGGGTTCTTTCCCAGTAATTCCCTGAACCTTCTTATCTTTGTATGATGAGGCGTTTCTATCAATAATTTCAAAATCGAGAGCATTAAACGCACTCTCAAAAATATCTTCAGCATAGTAAGTTGCGGGAGCTTGACCAGTAAGCTGAGCATTGACTTCCTTAGAAATTGCCTTTTTCTCCCGCATTTCACCAATGATTTCATCGTAAGAAAAGTTGGGCAGGGAAAAAAACTTTTTTGTTTCCATCCTTCCAGGTCTACCAGAAAGCCCCTGAGGTACAACACGTCCTGATTCAACTAAATCATCAAGCGCACGCTTTGTAAGCCATGGAAAGAACTTGTCCTCCAACCTTACTTTCAATTCTCTCTCAGTAACAACTCGATGTTCAGCGATTAACCCTTCAATAGCTTCCTTGGCAGCCTCAAAATATTCATCTTCAGGAGGCTCATCTTCAGGAAGCGGAGGTTCAAAATCGATATCCAATGTGGTTAAGCTTCCGCTTAATTAGTATTGATAAGTTGATAGATGCAAATTAGAATTTAAAATTAACGGAGTTTTAAAAATAACATCAACAGAGATTGAGAAATGCAATGCAAAAAATGTTACGTATGATTTAATAGAACATCATTATCTGCCTTCAGCTTATTTTTAAATGCACCCCAAAATTGGGGGAAGTCTTTAGGAGAGCTTTAAAAAATCAAATAATTCTGGTTCCAAGATTTATCCTATTAGACTTTTGAGCCTGACGAATATCGATACCCCGACATGCCTCTAAGTAATTGCATCGCTCTACCCAGGTTTGACAAAAAGTGAACCAGCGCAGAATCTCAAAAATTTGACCACAAATGTGTCATATTTCAAAAATAGAGTGCTTTGTTTATGTGCTGACAACTTATTGGTCACTACGTCAGCAAGCATTGAATTCTAAAAAAGCATATAAAGTTATCAATATTAGTTAAACACTAAAGATGATTTATAATGGGTCATACTGAGAGAGTAAAGCTAATTAACGAAATTGAGAAGAAAAGAGGCTCAAAAGTAGTTTCATTCATTACAGCTGACCGAGAAGGTAATTTACCCCCGTTTATGATTGCTGACGACGCAATTAGACCACTATTCCGACAACTCAACCCAATGGTCAACGTCGACAAAATTGACCTTTTCATATATACAAGAGGAGGCGCTACTCCGACCGCCTTTAAAATAGCAAAACTATTTCGTGCTTTCGGAAAGTCATTTGGCGCTATTGTCCCCCATCGTGCTCACAGCGCTGGAACGTTGATATGCCTGGGTGCTGATGAGGTGATAATGTCTCATATGGGAGAACTAAGCCCCGTCGACCCTCGCACAAATAGTCCATTTAATCCAGAAAACAAAGCAGGTATACCACAAGAGATAAGTGTCGAAGATGTTGGGGCTTATTTGCAACTGGCAGAGAAAAGAGCGGGTCTGATAAGCGAAGCAAGTAAACTTGAAGTATTTCGCCTAATGAGTGAAAATGCAAAGCCACTCGCTCTTGGCAACGTTAATAGGGTCTACAATGAAATCCGTTTGCTTGTCGAGGAATTATTACTTATGCATATGGACGGTCTGAAAGACGCAACTAAAATCGCAAGAATCAAGCATGAATTAACAGAAGTTTATAGCCATTTTTACACACTGGATTTTGCCAAAGCCAAGGAAATTGGTTTAAAAGTTAGCCGTGCAGACCCTGAACTTGAGAAGCTTATTTTGGAGCTTTGGGATGATTATATGACTGACCTAAAGGTCGACGATCCCTTTGACCCTGACGCCATTCTTGGTTCTTCAAATCAACCGATAAATGTAAACGTTAAACATGCAATAATTGAAAGCTCAGCTTCGTGTGAGTGTTATGTAAGAGGAATAACGATAGCAAAGCCTAACATTCAACCTATTCAGCTACAGCTTCCTGGTATGCCTGTACCATCTATTCTAACGCCGCACCCTTCAACAGTTCCATCGGTAGTAAAGTATAATATGGGAAGATGGATAGATATTTCTAATGTGAGCAATTGTGTCTAACAATGATATAGTTATCCGGATTAGTACAAACGCCACAGCAGCCGAAAATCTCGGAGTCATAGCGGTTTTGCCTCAATCGACGCCCGCTCCCCAAGGAAAAGTGGTCATGGCTATCGTAGAGTCTGCGCCAACAAAAGCGTAGTCTTCGTTAAGTAGCACGCACTAAATTATTGAAACGTAAAAAAAAGTTTTAGCAAAAATCAGCTTCTACGGTTCGCCTTCAGGGTTATCTGGGTCATCTTCCCATTCTTCATCTTCATCCTCTTCTTCGATTGCATTGTTGACTTCCTCTGGTTCTTGAATTGATTTCTGTGACAAGCTGCTTGAACGAAAGCAATAGTGTGTTTTGCCATCTTTGCTAAAGCTAATGGCTTTGCTTTCAAAGTGCCAAGCTCCCGCAGGCGATGTAATTGTAAATCTGACCACTGGCAACACGCTCTCTATTTCATCATAGTCTGTATTTGGCGACCAAACAGTTGTTGTACTTCTGTGAGCTTCAAGCACATCCAGACGAATATGGTCTAAGCAAGCGTTATCAGCGTTCTCGCCGAAGATTGATTTTGCTTCTGCAGGAGTAACATTTGGGTCATGCCTATACTTTCGATGCGCTGCGCCAAGAATCAAGCTTGGCTCATCCATCCAACGATGCATTTCAGAAAACGTTTTGCCGTATCTCTTTAAGCTGTCAGCACAATGCTCTTCATGATTCGGCATTTTTTCACAAACCAGAGATTGATTCTTGAATTTTTGGCAGTAATTCGAGAATTTTTTTGCTTAACGGTAAGGGGTCAGCTTTGAAATAATGATGCAGGAAAATGCTCTTGCCTACTCTGCCTTGCATTAAGTCAATTTGTTCCGAGAGCAAGCCTTTTTCTCTCATTGTTGTTGCATAAAAAGAGCGCAGTTGTTTTACTCTCATGCTAAGATTAGCTTTGTTTAGTTTTTTATCAATTGCATTGTAAGAAACGTTTGATGCATTAGAGATTTCATCAAGAAGCACTCTGGGAACAGCGCTAACATAGACGTTTTTGCTATTCCGCAGAAACAACTTTGGAAATCTAAAGTGCTCAAGAAACAGCGTTTTTTCGTTATAGTATTCTTGACTATATTTTGAGCCTAACTCAACAATTAAGTTGAATGATTTGACGCCTTCCATTGCTCTGACTCCACTAAGAAGTACGAATTTTAGATAGAGCTTTTCACAATCATTCAACAGTGCTGTAGCTTCTTTATACCATTCGCCAAGTCCTTTATGCGCTTCGCTGTTGAAAATTCGAGTGAAAGATTGAATTGCATCTGGTTTATAGCGTTTAACTCCATGCCTCTTTAGTTCAGTCATGAAAGTATCATATGTACCTAAAAATCTGCTTAGAGCTGTCAACGCATTAATTGTGTTGTTTCTTGCCGTTGGCTTAATCGACAATATGCCATTAACGTTGTTTAAGAGATGGCAATACTTTCTTGAGTGCTCAAATATCGACCTTGCATAACCTTCAGCATACTTGTTATCTGCATATTGCTTGAATTCCTGCCAGTTAATGGACTTGTCAGACTTGGGCTCTATAGACTCCGGTTCAAATCCGGGCAGCCCCACCATTGTTTTTAATTTTGGGCTTGATTCTATTACAGTTTGACCAATGGATTCACTATCAAATACTTGACAAGGGTCAATGTTAGCTAATTCTCTAAGTTTTCTATTGGTATATTCTAGGCTTTGTTGATGATAATAGAACTTCTTATCTGATCCAAGATGCCTTGCCTTGCAGAGGATACTACTCCATTCTTTCTGAAGAAAACTTGGATGATAGAAACAACCGTATTACTTCCACATACTTCACAAGGGAACCTATAACCTTTGATTTTCATTTTACCACTTCCTTTAGCTTGTAGCTGACCAGACTGGTCAACTCTGCTTATTAAGACACCTAAGAACTAGTTTTGGAGAGTATATTACATATACATTGATTGATTAATTGTAACTTTGAAGTTATGGTGGCATTTTGGACAATTATAGGCTTGAATAGCAAAACTATAGTTTTTCAGTTCCGTTGAAGGTTTGTGAACTTCTTTACCACAGCTAGGACAGTGAGCCATTGAGCATCAATCTTTCTCTTTGGATGCACTAAGAATATGAATATTATGAACGTAGAATATACAATCGCAGAATATACAATAATACTGCTTTATTACTCAACTCTTAAGGATAATACATCCTATAAACAACAGATTAGCCTTAGTGCACGCTAGACTGATCAACTTTGCTTATAAAGACCGTTAAAGACTAAATCAGGGAGCGTAATAATTAGAATAGGTAATTAACATATCTTTTAGAGGAGGACCATGGTGCCTAAGAAAACCTTTGAAACCATAGATGAATACATAGCAACTTTTCCTATGAATGTACAAAGCATTTTACAAGAGCTGAGGCAAACCATCAGAGATGCTACACCTGAAGCCAAAGAAGGAATTAGCTATCAAATTCCTGTTTTCAAATTAAATGGCAACTTGGTGTGGTTTGCTGCGTTTAAAAATCATATTGGGTTTTATCCTAGAGTTTCAGCTATTGAGGCATTCCGAGATAAATTGTCTGCTTACGAAATAAGCAAAGGTACAGTTAAATTTCCCATAAATGAGCCAATTCCATTTGACTTGATTAAGGAAATGATAAAGTTTAGAGTTAGGGAAAACTTGAGTAAGAAGTGAATAAAGTGAATATGCTCTGAATATGCTTAATTTTTGCAATATGCGATATATAATGCAATTCATCTCAGATAGAGTTATCATTGTATGCTCTATAAACAGTAAATAACAGCCACAACTAGTACTCACAATTATCTTCCTTTCTTTCAGGTTTCTAAGATGTCTTCCTCTCTTTCTTGATCATACCCTTATCATTAGCAGCAAGTAAGCTAAGACCATAAAAATGACCAATTGATCAACAACACGCAGTCTATAGACATCAGCTCTATAGATACTTGACTAAACCCATCCTACAGAAAAAAATAGTAAAAACTTTTGCCTACATGAAAATGATTGAGGCAAGAAAATAACTCCCTTCTTTGAGTTCTATAGGTTTTCGGGCTTCAATAGTTTCTAGCTTTCCCAAATAGATTGGCTGGATGGGATTAGGGCATTTGTAGAAATAAAATAGCGCTCGCTGTCTAGTAGCAAACTTAGTTTATGTTGATTGACAAAATCTGTTATAAATAAAAGTTCGTTGCTGTTGACTAAGTTTTGCTCAATGCTTAAAACAATGCCATCATTTATGGTATCAAGCATCTTCACATTAAAACTACAGCTTGCTCCAATTGCTCTTTTAAATACCATTGCCTCAAATATTTTCAATCGTGTCCTCACCTATCCAAATTTAGTCGCTCACATTAGCCAAAAATATCTGGACAAGTGGTTCCAAACTTGGTTACTACTATATTAGCACGAGCACACTTAAGGGTTCGCGTAAGAAAAGATGGGAAACACCGCAAAAGTCATTGAAAAAAATGGTGACCTTAAGAAAGGAATAAAAATTGGGTCAAGCGCACTTTTAAGGTTGCCATCAGAGGAAAATGCTAAATACCTTAAAGATTTTACGAATCTACTCTTTTAATTTGGGCATTGTCTTAATTGCCCATTCAATTTTAGTGGAGTAGATTTCGCGCAGTTTTGGAGAAGTATTGGGTTCTTTAGCTTTTGCAAGCATACGACGTTTGGATCGATTAATAGCACTATTTCGTTTGGGTTGTCCTTTTCTTTTCGTTTTATAATTTTCAGGGTTCATATTCGATCTCCGCTATTCAAGCTTAAACACCTAACATATAGAAGTTTCGTAACCTTTTTGATTTAGCGTGGACCTGCCAGAGAAATAGAAAATTAGTTTCGTCGTTTCTATGTGTGTGCACCGCCATATCTTAGTTTTGGCAGAATCAAACTTTTTAGGCTCTTAAGCTATTTTGCTAACATGAACCGCAGACTGTCGTGGGAAAGAAAAGTCCTTTCAAACGGGTTAACAGTATTGTTGTATCCACGTTTGTCTGGGTTGACAGCGCAATTGTCTGTTGCGGTTAAATATGGATCAAATGATGACGCCGATGAAAAATCTGGGAATGCACATTTTCTTGAGCACATGTTAGTAGGTGGCTCCCAAAAAAGAGTAAAGCTCCATCATGAAATAGAAAAATTAGGCGGATGCTCACATTTTGAAACCTCTGACGAATTCACTTTCAGCGCGATGGATGTTTTATCCGGAAAAATTGTTGACGCTTCAAAGATTCTTTCAGGGCTTCTTTTTGATTCTACGTTTGAAAAAGACAAACTTGAGCTGGAACGTAAGATAATACTGAATGAGATTGCTGAAGCTCATGACGATCCTCAAGACCTAATTGGAGAAACACTAATCAAATGCCTCTTCAAACACCACCCATTAAAAAACCCAGTTCTAGGTTTAAAAAAGACCATAAATCAGTTTACAATCGACAGCATAGAGAAAGCTCATCGAAATTATTATGTTCCACAAAATATGATACTGATACTAACTGGAAATTTTTCAAATAAAGATAGAGAAACCGTGCTCCAAGACTCTCAAGATAGAGAAAACAATGGCTCAATCTCAAGAAGAAACCGCAAGCTTGAAGAAAGTAAACCCAAAAAAGAAATAACAATCAAAAAAACTGGCTTAACTCAAGCGTACCTGAGTTTTGGTCTTAGAACAGCTCCAGCCAGAGATATTGATACGCCATCATTGGACCTAATCGAATCGCTCTTGGGAATGGGCGAAAGCTCTAGGTTATTTGTGGAATTACGCGAGAAAAGAGCCCTAACATATGATTTTGACTCAGCGAACGTGTCGGGTTTGAATTACGGCTATTTCTCTCTAAACTGTCCAGTTGGAACCAAGTCACTTAATCGTACCCAAACGCTGATTCGAGATGAGCTACAAAAAATCAAAAACCATCCACCGCTAAAAAACGAATTAGACAAAAGTAAAAACTTGCTGCTTGGAAACATATTCAGGATAATGGATAATTTTCATGAATTACCCCGGCTATTTTCCTATGAAGAAATCCACTTTGAAAACCAGAACTCCCTAATAGACTACACTAACAAAATAAATGCATTAACAAAAATAGACGTGACAGAAGTAGCAAACAAATATTTCCAAGACAAAAACTACTCAACAGCAATTCTAACACCAAAGAAATAATACATCAAGAAAACAGAGGTCAAACCCGAAAACATTCCAAGGATTCCCCAGGGTAGATGTCCGTGAAATGAAAATTGAGGTTCTGGCTTAGGAATAGTTTATTGCTGCGTGTGGAACATGGGACTTGAGATTATCATGTCTGCTGTTGCTCTGTTACAGGCAGTTGGAATATTGTACAGCACTGCCATTCTAAGAAGAGCTTTAACATCAACATCATGAGGCTGAGACTCCAAAGGATCCCAAAAGAATATCAGAATATCCAGTTTCTTATTGGCAATCAAAGCTCCAAGCTCCATATCTCCACCATAAGGTCCGCTCTTTAGCAGATTTATCGGCAATCCTGTTTTCTCAATTATCTGCTCACCGGTGCTTCCTGTTGCGCACAGGTAAAATTGAGATAATGTTCCTTTGTTGAAATCACACCACTCAACAATATCCTTTTTCTTGTTATCATGTGCTACAAGAGCAATAGTTCTCATGTCGTTCAATTCCAATTGTATTAAGTCTAAATGGCGCATCAAATAAAAACATACAGTAGACTTGTCATGTTATTTATTGAAAGCCCTGTTATATTTGTAAAGGAAAAAAAGAATATAGCAGCACAAGCAAGCCATTTCTAACCGACGCCCAGCCACGCCAGAGGGCTTCTAAAGATAGAAACTGCATGGAGAAAACGCCTTTTCTTGGGGTGCCTAGCCTATATAGGTAGCAGTGCATTAGTATATGATTGTCGGGATTATTCAAGAAAGAGTACTGCCTGCGCCCAAGAACACACTTTTTCGAGACAATTTCTGGCAAACAACATCAGAAGGGGAAAATTTGAACCAAAAAAAGACAACGATAATGGAGTACCTCGCTTTTCTTTCCGTGAAACAAGGTATCTACCTTTCAGAACTTTATCAAGCTCTGGTCGGAGCTAGAGAAAAAGGAAAAACCACCTGCCAAAATCTACTAGTTGAATATCGTTGCAGCCTAAAAGACGAAGCCGTCTTTCTAATTACCAAAGACACCAAAGTAATAGTGCAGTTTCGAGTTGCTGAAGAACTTCTCCGAAGAAAAGACATCTGCTTCGAAAACTGGATGGACACCGACAAAATCCGCAGACAAATGAACAAACAAAATACATCACCAAAACAATCCAGTCTGGTCCAAGACCTGCGACACGGAATGAAAAAAGTTAACATTCAAGCTAAAGTTCTCGAGACTCCAATGCCCTCAACAGTCCAAACACGGTACGGAAACAGCGCCAAAGTGACCAATGCCTGGATAGCGGACGAGACAGGAAAAATTAAGCTTTGCCTCTGGAATGAACAGGTAGACTTTGTTTCTGTGGGCGACACCGTTCAGATTAAGAACGCTTCAGTTTCCACATTTAAAGGTGAAAGACAACTGCGTCTAGGAAAAACCGGAACAGTCAGCGTACTGCAAAATCGGGTAGATTGATAAAATAAGACCCAGAAGCTGTCGCGAAAAATAGATTCTACACTTAAGCTACCGATTTTGGGACTATAAACATTCATTTAACGCCTTTTTTCCTATTTGGTTAATTTTTATTTTCACCAATGTTGTTGTTCAGTTTGGGTTAGAAACCCCAGTTTTTGCTTTAAATGACCACTCTTGGGTAGAGTTTAGCTCCGATTAGCACCAAAGCTATCGTGACTAAGAAAAGCACAAGCAAGTCCAAGCCAACCCCATAGGTGCTTACTCCTCCTGTGATCATGAGTCCGCGCAAGGCATCCACAGCATAAGTGAGAGGATTAACTTGCGCAACTGCTTGTAACCAGCCAGGCATCATGGATAGCGGGTAAATGGCGTTGCTTGCAAAGAACAAAGGCATAGTCAATATTTGACCTATGCCCATGAAGCGTTCACGTGTCTTCACCAGCGAAGCTATAATGAGTGAAAACGTTGAGAACAAAGCCGAAGCCAATATTGCGACGACTGCTACCAATGTTAGGTTTATGGGATTCCAGTTGATGCCTACTCCAATCAATACTGCGAGTATATAGATTATTACAACTTGAGAAAGTGCCCGGACCCCTGCGGATAATGCCTTACCAAGGACCAACGCTTGCCGCGGTGTGGGGCTGACTAGGAATTTATGGAGAATACCTAGGTCCCGTTCCCAGATGACAGCTATGCCGTAGAAGATGGCGATGAAGAGCACGCTTTGAGCCAGAATTCCGGGCGCAATGAAGGATAGGTAGGGCAGGTTACCAGTCGAGATTATATGTATTCTTGTAAAGACTTCGCCAAAGATAAGTAACCAGAGCGCGGGTTGCACAGCACGGGTGATCAGTTCTGTGGGGTCATGACGAAGTTTGCGTACCTCCATTTCGGCTATGCTTAACGTTTTATCGAAGAAACGAATAACCCAATTTGCCGCATTTGTCTTTTTTTCCTGGACCATTTTAACCGAGCCTGCTCGCCGTTTTTCTTGTCATACCAGTTTCTCTATAGTTCTCGCCTCTCTCGAGGGATCCCCCAGTGTAACTGGTGAATACGTCCTCAAGCGTTACGCAGCCCCCGTTTATAGATGCCTTCAAATCGGCAGGTGCACCAATCACGGCCAGTTTTCCTAGATTCATGATCGCCACTCTGGAGCACAGTTTGTCTGCTTCTTCCATGTAATGCGTAGTAAGAAAGATGGTTGTATTGTATTCAGAGCACAGTTTTTGGATGTGATCCCAGACTGCTTTGCGTCCAACTGGATCAAGACCGATGGTGGGTTCGTCTAAGAACAAAACCTTTGGGCGATGCAGCATAGATTGAGCTATCTCCAAGCGTCTAATCATGCCGCCAGAATAATTTTTCACAAGCTTGTCGCAAGCATCGGTGAGACCCATGAATTCCAGTGAATCTTCAATTCTTGTGGCGCGTTCACTTTTGGGTATATCATAAAGTTTTGCAAATATCATGAGGTTCTCGCGGCCTGTAAGGGTGCCGTCGGCGGAGAGGATTTGAGGAACGTAACCAATCAGTCTTCTTACGTTGCCTGCGTCATGCACAACGTCGAAGCCTCCAACACTTGCACTTCCATTAGTCGGAGGAAGGAGGGTAATTATCATTTTGATGGCTGTTGATTTGCCTGCACCGTTGGGACCGAGAAGACCGAAGATTTCACCTTCATTCACCGACATGGTCAGGTCATCAACTGCTGTTAGCTCTTTGAAACGACGAGTGAGGTGCTCTGTTGTGAGGATAGGCATATATTACTTCATCACTGCTTTTGTTTGTGTGCCGTTTATGAAGACCGAGCGCATAGCTTTCATGGCTTTGACAATAACTTCCCTGTCCTCAACACTGAGGCTGGCTATTTTGTCTGCCAAATAGGTCAGAGTTCCTCGGCGGGAGGTCTCCAAAATCGTTAATCCATGATTCGTAACGTCTAATTTGACACGTCGTCGGTCAGCTGGATTATCTTCTCTTGTTATCATGCCGCGGGCGATAAGGCCATCCACAAGCCTAGATGTTGAGGGCAGGGTTAATCCCATGTGGTTTGCTACTGCCGAGAGCGAAGCGCCTTTATTGCGGTCCACAAAGGCTAAGGTGCGGAACTGAGGAACAGTTAAATCAGGTGACCTTCGATTGCGCATCTGAGATCTTATGTCCTTCACGATGACTGGAACTACTTCAAGCAACTCACGGGCTGCCTCGTCTGTTGCAACTGTCATATTAATTGCCTTTTCTAATAATTAGGAAAGCTAATTATTTAGTCTCTTAAAAATGTTTTCCAAACATTCAACAAAAAAATTTTGTCAAACCCAAATCTTTCATTCAATTTCACAGTCACCATTAAGCTTGTGAGATTGCGTTTGGCTGTTTAATCCACACTTTGACTCTGCTTTGCACTCTTATCCTTGCCTCTGTTTGCATCAGTTTGATTTGAGCTTGGATAAATCGGTCGTCATTGCAGTTAAACTCTTTTCGAATTGCGTCTTCCAGCTTGGGCAATGAAATATGTTCAACAGAGCCAACTATGCTCCAAAAGTGTTCTTGTATTTTTTCTCTTTTCTTTAACGCTTCCTTTTCTGAATGAGCGGTCATTATAATCGTTGGAAACGCTTTAGAAACCGAATGATATCAACTTTGCGGGTGCTAAAAATTCCAAATTTAACTTTCTCTTGCGCAAAAAGGCCATTCACTCTTCTCCTTATGATGCTTGACGCATTCTTCACAGTTGCTATGGTGCAAGCAGTCCTTTTTAGGGCAAGGACAATTAGGAGCAGACATTATGTAGAGAATCTCAAACATTCCATATAATTGTTACTAACGTTAAAAGAAGAAAAAAATCCAGTACAACAAGCGCGCCTAATTTGAAGTTACCTACCCAATGAAAGGGCACGCACTTTTCCCGAATTATTTTAAAAAGGGTAGCGCAATATAGTCCGTTGCTATATCAACTTCTTTATGTCTATTTCGGGTTAGATTATATTAGATTAAAGTACATGAAGTATATGAACTTATGATTCGTCCTCTGTTGCTGTGCAGATTTGAGTTTAATCCGTTTTCTTCAGAATGAACTGGTTGTTCCGAATTGCTGGGTGGTTATAAAGTCTTCCGTGATTGTAAAGCAGCCCCAACGCAAAGAATATTTACCTCCACAACGTAATGAACTGTCCCTACGCCCTGATAACACTTCCCAGACCATCAGTCTCAATATGTTGGCGCGCAAGAATTTGGTAAAGATTTGTGCGGAAATTTGGGAAATCGATTAATAATCTCTTTGCTTAGGAGAAGTTGAAAACTTCAAAACTAACAAAGGAGGCGTAAAGAATGAAACAAATACAGGTGTACGTATTGGATTTGACCAAAATAGATGGAAGCGGAAGCTTCTCATGCCCAAGATGTGGAACTGCAATATCTCCTGATGATTGCACCAAAGAGGCTTATTCCATTCTAGAAGCAAAAGTTAGTAATCAGAGTTTGGAGGAACTGGTGATTCGCTGTAACAAGTGTACAAGTGAAGTTCATTTGACCGGTTTTTCTCTTCTACAAAAACTGTCGGACATAAAAAGCGTGAAACGTGAAAATGAAAAAAGAAGGAACGTCAGGCTACATTGCTCACGTGTAATATTATCGTAGTGGTAGCCCTATCGTGATAATGAGGTTTGAAATGATAATTTTTGATATATTTTCAATTATTCTGCTTTCTGTGCTGCTTTTTTGGACTGCATACAATGGCTCAATCATATACGCCGGGATAAGGAGTAAACGCAAACGCCGCCTAAATAATGTTGAAAACGAGGAATTTCCAAAATTCTCAATTATAGTTCCGACCAAGAATGAAGAAGCAGTTATTGGCCGCTGTTTAAGTGGTCTTCTGGATTTAGATTATCCAAAAGATAAAATAGAAATAATAATCGTTGATGGAAATTCCACTGACTCCACAGGCAAAGTATGCTCGGAGTTTTCTGCAAAATACCCTCAGATTTTCAAATTTATAAGTGAAAAAAAGACTAAAGGTAAGCCATCAGCTCTTAACCTTGCCTTGCCCTATGTAACTGGAGAAATCGTGGGGACTTTTGATGCTGATAGTCTTCCGGATAAAGAAGTGCTAAGAAAAGCAACATCATACTTCAACGATAAGCAAGTAAAGGCTGTGCAAGGCAGAACTACCTCACTAAATGAAAAAAGTAACATTCTAACAAGGGTTGCAGCGATGGAAGAGAAAGCTTGGTACCAAGCTTTACTTAGCGGAAGAGAAAAACTGCATTTATTCGTTCCATTAAACGGAACTTGCCAGTTCATAAGGCGCAACGTGCTAGAAGAGTTAGGCGGCTGGGATGAAACATGTCTTACAGAAGATGTTGAATTAGCAGTAAGGCTCGTTGAAAAAAACCATCTGATAAAATATGCTCCTGACGTTATCTCAGGGCAGGAAACACCGAGCGGTTTAAGAGACCTAGTCAAGCAACGGGTTCGCTGGTATAGGGGAAACATGGATGTAGCCCTAAAGTATGGGCGCCTTCTTGATCACCTTAATAGGAAAACTGTGGATGCCGAAATCTCCCTAGCTGCACCCTTTATGATGGTTGTATCATTGCTCAGCTACTTAAACTGGTTTTTTGTCGCGTTATTCCTCTCGGAAAGCGACCCAATAGTAAACTTTACGGGGCTAGTGATAGCTTTAACGGCTGTTTCATTAGTTTCACTTGGTATTGGGTTAACTGTATCTGAGAAGCCTGTTAAGCTTCGAAATCTGCTCTGGGTTCCTGCAATTTACGTTTATTGGCTTATTCAGATGTGTATCGCTGGGTGGGCTTTTCTGAAATTGGTGTTTAGACGAAAAAGAGTTTGGAGTAAAACACTTAAAAAGGGATTCATAACTTCAAACTTAGCTAACTAACCTACTAATTTATGTGCCTAAAAATTGATTATTCGAAAGTTTACCAGCCGACACAGTATATCTGTCATGGTTCCCACAAGTTAATCCTGAGAGCAGAAAAATCAACTACCCGAGGTCCATATTTTATTTGTGACAATTTGGCAGAGCTACTATCATTGGTCTCCAGAGCATCCGAAACTGGGTAAGCACTCTACACTAGAAAACCGCATTTCCGATAGTAATTAGAAGCGAGTGAAGTTTGCTTTGAATTTTATTACTTAAGGTGTTTCAAGGACGGCCTGCCTTTTTCAAGATTTTATTGAGGCGCTTCTTTGGAAGTTTAGGTTTCTTATTTCTTTGCTCTTCGACCAAAACATATTCCCACATCTTCATTGTTTTCCGCTTCTTTTAAGGTTGGTGTCAATCCATTTAATGCCATATGTGAACGTATGAGGTTGCAGTAAATTCTGTTACCATCAACAATCTCTGTGTTTACAAACAATCCTAGCCTGGTTGTTTTTGGTGTTAAAGCAGGCGTTTATTGAGACGTTTTAGTGGGAGAGAAAATAGAATATTTTGGATTCAAAATATTTCTTCAAAGCGTGCGGGTGAAAGCCTTTTGGATTTGGATTAGGCAACCTTATATCGCTATAATTTGTCTAATACGAGAAGAGTGCTAAACCCATGGTTTGCTCAATAGACATAAGTGAAAAACCGAAACTAAACGATCCGATTCTTATTGAAGGATTACCGGGTATAGGGTTTGTAGCTAATATTGCAGCATTGCATTTGATTAAGGAGTTAAAAGCTAAACGGTTTGTCCAGATTTTTTCTTCGTCATTTCAGGATTTTGCGGTAACCACTGAAGATGGCGGTGCGCTTTCGCCTATAAATGAGCTCTACTATGCGAAGCGGGAGGATGGTGGGCGCGACTTGATTATTTGGTATGGTAACACACAGGCGCTGACAACGGTCGGGCAATACGAACTAGTTGGTAAAGTGCTTGATTTAGCTCAGGAGTTTGGCTGCCGCTTTGTAATATCCATCGGCGGCTTCAAGAAAGAGGAAACACAGCCTATACCAGGAATTTACAGTACAGCCACGGATTTAGATACGATGCAGGAGGCTCTTGATTTGGGGACTAAAGTGATGGTTGGGCACGTTTTCGGTATCGCTGGCTTATCCATTGGTTTAGCAAGCGTTAGGGACTTGAAAGGTTTCTCTTTGCTGGTTGACACACCCGGTATGGATCCTGACGTGAACGCTGCACGGTACGCGTTAACTATGCTTGGTAAATACTTGAAGCTTAACATTGACTTGTCAAAGCTTGAAGAAAGCAGTGGCGAGATAAAGAAAGTTTTAGAGTCCTTTGGCATTGTTAGAACCATAACAGAAGAAAAGAAGAAAGAGGAAGAACAACTGCGATGGTTTATTTAGGGTTTGACTTCGCTCATGAATTGCTCGTATACTTTTTGCACTCGGTCGGCGGCTGGACCTGAACCTTCAACAACGCCTTTTTCTGTTAGTTTCACTTTATCCATGACCCAGATGAAGCCCTTGTCATCGTAAAGTTTAACCATGGTTGGGAAGACTTTTTCAAGTCTCGTAGCTAAAGCTTTAAGGTCGAAGGGTTTTTCTGCGCTTGATATTTGGGCAACCACGTTTCCGTTTAGGAAAACTCTGTGAAGCAAGTTTCCAGATTCATCTTTGGCGTCAGATAGACATAGACTCATGTTGTCCTGGTTGATGCCGATGAGTGTGCCGTTGAATGTTTTTCCATTAGTTGTTAATACTGATACGGTTTTATCTGCTAAAGCTGCGACTTCGGTGAAATACTTTCTTTGCGCTACAGACAAGTTTATTTCTCCTTTAAAGTAACGAGATTGCACTAGCACTATTTATCTTTGATTTAGAAAAAACCTATTAGGTGAATGTCACCCGCGCAAATTCCCTTTTTCTTTTTTGGAGGTTCAATAAGTTGGAAGGGAACATTTTTGAGCCTTTCCTAAACCGCGATGTCATAGTCGAAACGGACGCTATCCAGGTCAAAGGCATA
>JBEKNP010000013.1:0-46042 GCA_049522695.1 Bathyarchaeia archaeon
AAAGTTGTTGTTGACTATGTAGAAGGAAATAGCAATAAAAGCTTGGATGAGATTACGGACAAAATACTGTCTCAGGTTCGCCCATGTAACCTGGAAGATTTTTTCGTAAAAATCGCATTATTTAGTTCTTCAAATAACCGCTATCAAGAACTTAAAGCGAACTGTGAAGAACTGTACGAAATGAAATATAGTAAGATCATCACCCTAACGCACCAAAACCCACATTTGAGTTATAACGTAATCCGAAATATTCCAATTTGGAAACTTGCTTTAAAAACATGAAGCGTTAATTTTTGATTCAGAAGGAAGAGTGACTCTTTACGAATACCTTACAAAAAATCCGACGTAATTTTCTTGCTCTTGCAATGGTCCCACTTTATTCGCTTGAAAAGAAAGAACGAGAAAGGAAACTTGAAGAGAGACTGAAGCGTTCAGAACAAAAGCAGAAGCTTCGGTAGATGCTTAGTAGTCATATCATTGTTAAACGCGGGAAGTTGCTTACAAATGATTAACGTAAATTGGTTCGCTGGCAGCTTTTTTTCTCACTTCTATTGAAACGTTACTTAGCGACTTGGCTATTTGAACGGTGCCTCTATTCAGTTTTTTCTTGCAGACCTTAGATTGATTATTCATTTTATCACTCCTGCCCATGTTATGGCGATTGCAATTAGGAAAGTTATCCATTGCAAGCTCGCTTTCAGAAAGTATATAATCAATAGTAAGATATAAGATTTTATGTTTTTCGCAACCGAGCAACAACAAACCAAGATTGCACAGTCCAAAGCTCAGTTGACGGCTCGACTAGCGTGAATACACTGATGGAGCGTGACTTGCTGAAGCGGTCTCAGCCAAGTAAACGGAGAAAGCAAAGCAGGCGAAATTAAGCAAACTTGAAGTCAAAGTTCTCTCTACAAGCTATGTGTTATGCTGGTTCAAGGGTAACTTCCATGGCGTATCCTTCAAGACTTGACGCATCATGCTTCAATAAGACCAGCACCAACTTAGGGACAGCTATCCACCCGTCTTTGCGCATCTTAGTCAAAAAATTTTCCGTATTAGAGAACAAACCGACTACGTTAATGGCGACTTTTAAGGCGTCACCCGTCTCCATTTTGAACTCCCATCGAACTAACTTTGGAACCTGTAAAAGATTCGCCCTCTTCAATGTGGTTTTGAAATTAGCTCTTTGAGTTAACGGCAACCTGAACCCTGTCTTTCACAGATAATTCCATACAAATAGCGACAAATCGATACAAATCCAGACAAATATGGGCATCAACTGCAAACAATTTAAGCTTAAATTCAAAAAAGCAACCCAAAACAGCTGCCGAGAAATGGCGTGATTAAAAACAATCCAGTTGTCCTTGAAGCACCGAAGTTTCCGCATTGACCCGAGCGCGCGCGCGGGTATGAGCCCAGCAACGACTGACACGAAAGCGGTCGGGTTTTTCCCGTCCATTACGAAACATATCAGACCCACTTCCATGATACACGTAGAAAGTGCAAGGGTAGAATCAGCGGAAATAAAGAAACACTAAAACCTCACATTCTAAGAAAGACCCACGCACAGTGGGAAGTGAAGTTTTGGGTTCCGCTTCAAGATATATGCGGTCAATTCCCCGACGGGTTCTTTGGGGTAGGTTGGGACAATCCCCAAATCTTATTGAAGTACTATGTAACCTTAGAATCGGAAGCTACAGAAAAAGCATTCATTCAAGCAAACGAGCGCATGATTAAGCTAGGAGTTATCAAAGGCGAAATCGTAAAAGACCCGCGCGACCTAAAAATTGAAGAGCTAACCAAACAGGTCTTAACGTTGACCGCTAGACTGACAGAGTATATGAATAGACCCTTACAACAGATTCCCATAAGAAGCAAAGGGGTGAAACCACGAAGACTGTAAAACTCAGGGAGAGTACGCATAGAGAGCTTTTGATGATTAAAGCTAAGAGCGGTAAAAAGAGCATAGATGAAACGATACTGCTACTCATAGAGAAGTACACAGAAAAGTGTTAATCAGGTACCGGTAAATCAGCTGAGTAATTGACAAGTAGCTGTTAAAAAACTATAGGCGAAACTACCATGCGCCTTTCAACGCAGTCCTTAATCGGTTTTTGTAATTCAAACACGTCTGTAGAACTGCGTCCTTTCATGACTTGTACTTGACAGCAGTAACAGTTAATTGTTAACACTGATTTCCCTCTAGGTTGACAGAATGTAGACTGCGCTCCTTTCTGCAAAGTGTCATTACGTTCTTTCTCAATAACAAGGGCATTAAGAGCAGTATCGCGTGACTTTGCTTTTTCCATTAACTCTTCGATTAGCCCTTGGGTTGCGTCCGTCTTATTAAAATCACCTGATTCGTCCGTCAACTTGTGGACGTTAGCATAGGTTACTAGTGCCTGCCATAGCCAATCGTCAGGACGTATATGTAAATCATGCTTCTTTGTCATGGGGCTCGCCTCAAATCTTCATCCAATTTACAGAGTTCTTTTTGGCATGTTTCCCAGAGTACAGCTTCGCCTTCCTCATACACCTTTTCAAGTGAAGCACTACCTTCCTGTAACGTTTTTCTAATTGGAGCTAACCTTTCCAGAGTTACCTTCCAGAGTGGAGCGGTGCCTTCCGCGTATGCTTTTTCAAGTGCGAGCATACCTTCATCAAAGGCTTTTTGAAGTGAAGCTTTGCCTTCATCGTAGGCTTGACAGAACGGAGCTATGCTTTCTAAGTACGCGTTCAAGATAGGGGCTTGTCCTTCTTGGTATGCCTTTTCAAATGCGAGCATGCCTTCCTCCAACGCCTTTTGAAGTATCGCCTTACCTTCCGCGTATTTTTTTTGGAATGCAGCATCGCCTTCCGTGTACGCCTTCAAGACATCTCCCTTTAAACATGAAGCCTCGGCTTTCTTATCTCCGCAACTTTCTTCTATCATTATGTCACCCCTTCAATTTTTTGTATTGAACCTTTCCAAGGGCTTAACTCTTTTCTGCCTCTGAACTCTGTTACTCTTCCCTTTTTAATTTCCACGGAGTCGCCTATGTCAACTTTACCAATGTCAAAGCCCCAGAGAATAAGCGTTATGTAATTCGTATGTGTTACTTCCCTAGCTTCCACAAGAAGGAACTCACACTTTGTATAGCCGCCAGATACAGTTTGAGGTTTTTCTTTGCGAGCAATGTAGCCTCGTACCGTTTGGTCTGTCATGCCTGTTTTAAGTTGACTTATTGCGGTTACCTGTTGAGGTGTTGAAGTGACGCTTGGCTGGGGCTGAGCGTTCGCGGTTTGCTGGGTAGTTGGTAGTTCTGTAGACTGAGAGATAGGGAAAGTTTGAGAGACTGTACCGTCATACTTTCCTTTTAGAAGCTCGATAATGATTCTTACTTTGTGCCCGTAATAATTTTCTTTTGCGTCCTTCTCTAGCTTATCGTACAAGCGAGTAGGGATTCTAATATTGAAAGACCTTGTTTTAGGAAAGGCTTGATTAGAGTCTGTTTCCACGGGAACGTTTTCATTTAGCTCCATCTTACAATTTCCTCGTAGATGTAAACGATAGTGCAGGTTTAAAACTGTTTGCATAGCGTAGTGCATTGTGTCACGTTATTGTATAACGCATGCCACGGTAGTCCATAGAAAAAAACCCGACAGTCACGTTTGAGTTTCACGTATATATATACTCTGTGTCACCATACTAATCTCGGCGTAGTGCAGGAAAGGAGCTTAAAAAAAGGGTATATTCTGGAAACTTTTCAGCAATGGTGACACAATTTTAAATGTCGGCTATTTGTCGGGTTGTTAACCGACAAAAGCATGGTAAACTATGTATAATCCTTGTTATGCTCATTAATTGAGGTTAACATTATGAAAATTGCTATCATAGGAAAAGGCAAAGTTGGCACCGCACTGAGCAGCGGCTTAAGCATCAAACATGAAACAAAGTTTGGTCACAGAGACCCAGCAGAACCAGTGGCTGAAGCTGCAAAATGGGGTGAAGTCATAATCCTCGCAGTTCCACACAACAACGCAAACGATGCCATAGAAAAAATAAGACCATACGCCGACGGAAAAATAGTGATCGACGTAATTAATGCTATTGGACCTAATATGGAGTTAGGAATAAGCTGCACAACATCGTCAGCTGAAGAAACCCAGAAAAAGCTGCCTAAAGCCCACGTAGTAAAAGCGTTCAACACCGTATTCGCACAGAACCAAGACACAGGCAAAGTTGACCAAGAACAATTAACGGCTTTCATTGCAGGTGACGATTTAAAAGCTAAACAAACTGTAGCCCAAATAGCACGGGACATCGGTTTTGACCCACTTGATTGTGGATCATTAAAGACAGCGAGGTATCTGGAAGCGATGGGAATAATGATAATTAACTTAGCCTACAATTATGGAATGGGACCAAAAATAGGCTATAAACTGGTAAAAGCCTAAGCGTCTCCGTTTTGTCTAAAGTTTTTTGAGCGTAACCATTAACTTAAGCCATTTACTGGCTTATAAAAAACCTAGCAGATTGGCTTCGCCCTTTTAAGGGGAAAAGTTTAAGGGTAATAGTTTGTTATGGTTTCGCGTATTCCCATCCTGAGGGTTTATGTTGAGCACGAAAACAGAAACAATTGAAGAACGCAAGGCAGAAGTCCTTATCAAACTCAGAAAATACAAACTGCTTGAAAAAGAAAAACATGACGGCGAAATAGCCTACATCATCGACATTCCACAGGACAAAGAGAAAGCAATTGTCTGGTGCATTTTAGGTGAAGCAACCGTCGGCATCGCAGCCATGAATACACTTTACAAAGTGATGAAAGAAAAAGAAATCGACCGCGCAATAGTAGTCACCGAAGGACGCTACACACACGCCGTTAAACTTGGAGCAAAGAAGAAACAAGTTGAGTTACTTCCCAAGTCTTTCCCAGTTTTCGACATTTTCGAGCATGCACTAGTCCCCCTCCACGAAATCCTAAACGAAAAAGAAAAGAACCACCTTCTCGCCCAATACAAAGTTAAGCCCTACCAGATGCCGCAGATAGAATCAGGCGACCCAGCGGTGAAAGCAATCGGCGCCAAACCAGGCGATATACTGAAAATCACAAGAAAAAGCGCAACGGCAGGCGAACACATTACTTACAGGTACGTAGTAGAGTAAAAAAAACGAATATCCTAAATTTTTGCAACATAAGTGTTTTCAGCCGATTTTAGTAGGTAGATATTTTTAACTAGCAAACATAGGTCTAAAAATGAGCACCAAGATTGGCAGGGAAAAAGGGGTAGGGGTAGTATTTTTGCTATTGGTTAGGTATCAAAAAGAGAGATTCCTTTTTGGTTAACCGCTTCTAAAAAAGCTTTGATAACTGCTTATCGACACAAGAAAAAAATTATTTGGCAATCATTACTTCTGTTGATTTCATGATTGCTTCGACTTCGTCGCCGACTTTAATATCTAGATCTTCAACTGCTTCCTTTGTTATAACCGCCGTAACAGTTACTGGCACTTTTACTTCAACCTTAACTTTGGCTGTAATAACGCCTTTTTCAACACTCACAACTTTTCCTTTAAAACGGTTCCTTGCACTTAACTTCAAAACTTTCACCTCCAAACTGCCTGAATCCGATAAGACCTTGCTTAAGTAACTCTCCACTTGATTATACTCACTGAGCAAACTCCTGCCTAAATCAGTTAACTTTGCGCCTCCGCCTCCGGATTTTCCGCCTTTGAAAGTTTCGACTATCGGTTCTTCCAGCGTCTTTTGCATATCATGCAGATAATTCCAAACGTAACGATACGACATTCCTAAGGTTTCTGCAGCTTTAGAAATCGAGTTTTCCTTGTCAATAGCTTCTATAATTTCTGCTCCACCTTTGCCTATTAATGGTTTATCTTTGTATTCTATCCAGACCTTGCATGAGAGCTTATGCTTTTTGTTGGCAAGCATTCTATATATGGTTATGTCGTAAAGCCCATATAAAGCTAATCAAAGGGGAGCGCCATTAAGTTCTGTAGCAGGTATCACGTATACACTTTCTTCTGGTATTGTAATTGTTACTACATCTCCCTTTGCAGGCTTGCTTCCAACAAGAGCTGTAAACTCAATATTTTTTATATTAATAATTATGAGAAACCCAAATCTCTCTCTGAACACTTCTACGACTTGACCTTCAAATTTATTGAACTCATTACTAGCGCTTAGTTTAACTCGTTCAGGTCTCACACAGGCGTAAACTGAGCCGTTAATTTTCATACGCGATTTCAGTTCTATACCGTTCTCTAACTTTATTGTAGCCCCAGAATTAGTAAGAGTAGCTTCTCCTCTGTGCATATCATAGAAACCTACAAGCTTCGCTGTAAGATAACTCCTTGGTTCATTAAATATTTGTTCAGGGTCACCAACCTCAATTATTCTGCCCTGATTTATAACAGCAATTCGACTTGCTAATGAATAAGCCTCGTTCCATTCATGAGTAACATGGACTACTGGAATGTTGTACTTCTCAGGAATTGCTTTCAGCAGCCGTATGATTGACCCTTTAGTCTCGGGGTCTATCATTGAGAGAGGTTCATCCAAGAGTAATACCTTTGGGCTGGTAACCAACGCTCTCGCCAACGAAACGCGCTGCTGTTCCCCACCGCTTAACGTAGCTGGCATCCTATCAAGCAGATGTTCAATGCCGAGGTCTTTGACCACTCCATCAATCAATTTTTCTCTCTCCGGCTTTGGCACGCCTCTGGCTCTGAGCCCGAGCTCTATGTTGCCTCGGACATTCTTTGGATCAAATGAGGAGAAAATCTGTGATACGTAAGCGATACTTCGCTTTTCAGGAGGCATGGTTGTAATATCTGAGCCGTCAATTAATATTTTACCGCTTGATGGTTTGTAGGCTCCTGCGATTGTCTTGAGAATCGTGGTTTTGCCACTGGCAGTCCGTCCGATTATGATCAGGTATTCTTGTTGATCAACGTTTAGGGTGATAGAGTTCAGCCTGAAAGTGCCCAGCGTGAGATTAACGTTAGTTATTTGAAGCAACGCATTCCCCTCTTTCAGATGTGTCTTAGAATCCACCTGTAAATTATGAATATAGCGAGGACGATTAAGAGAAGAGCTGCTGAATACTTTATTACACCCCCTAACCCTAATGCTTCGAACCCCTCATAAATGTAGATTGAAGCTGGATAGACGTCATTACCGTTGAAGTACACATAATAAGCTACCACGAGCAGCGCTCCCACCTCCGCAACTGCCCTTGCCCAGGTGAGTAATGCTCCGTTGGCTATTGACTTCCAGATTCTAGGCACTATAACATGGATAAACGTAAATGCTGGTGTGGATCCAAGTGTTCGAGCGGTCAACTCGATATCTGGGTTAATCGTCTTTATCGCGGACTCAGTAACTCTTATAGAGTAAGTTGCTGACAGATAGGTAACTGTGATTATGGCGCCTAACAACGTGTCGATCAGGTTTATGCCGAGTCCTTGCAGAAATGGACCTAACCCATATTGAGAGGAGAAAGCTAACACAATCATTATGCCAACTACGACATGGGGAACCACAATAGGAATGTCTATGATTGCTTCGATAACTTCTTTAAATTTGAAGTCGGATCTAGCCAGAAGATAAGCGAAAGGAGTACCTACTAACACAGAGAGGAGCGCTGCGGCTGTCGCAATTACGAAAGTAACCTCAACTGAAGCGATGAAGGAACCTGTGGAAAGTGCAGAAATGAGGTTTTTAGCACCCAGTGCTATGATAAGTAGGATGGGATAGATAAAAAAAAGGATTGTTATTGCACTGCAAAGGATCAGTATGGCTCTGAATTTTCCATTAAACTCAATCAGGCCCCAGCAAATTGGGATTCATATGTTGCGTTAACCGGTGTAGTGTATGGTTGGATTAGGCTTGGAACACTTGCGTAGTTACCGTAGACGATGCCCTGCGAAAAGGGAGTTATGCCGTATTGCTCAAGTATGCTCTGACCAGTTTTACTGTATAAGGTTTGGATGAATAAGGTGGCAGCTGCCGAGTTCGTGGAGACTGTTGGAATCGTGACACAATATATGACGGGATTGACGATGAATGATTCAGTTGTTCCCAGTTCCGTGTAGCTGAAGTTGGCTTTATTGTAGTAACTGGTGTCCGATAAGACCCCTAAGTTAACTGAGGTGGGTAGTGTGATCCAGGCGAGGCCTGTAGTTTGATTTGTCTGTGGTATAGCGTTGGACTCGTAAGCTGAAGTTATGAAATCTATGTGTTGGGTCTGCATAAGCGGAACTAAATCTGATTCAGTGTCTGTCATGACGTATTTACTTGCGTGGTTGTATATTGCGTCGTAAAGGTATGTTAGATTTCCGAAGAAAGTTAAGCCCGCCAAGCGAATCATGCCAGCAGCCTGAAAACCGCTAGGGTCAGTGAAAGGATTCGAAACACCAACTACAGTGGTTGAGTTAAGCGCAATCAAAGTAAACATCTGTTTCCAAGCCTGAGTCCACTGAGTAGAATTTACTGTAAGTCCTTTAGCGGCAGTCCACATGTTATACAGTTCTTTTCCCGCAGATGATTGGAGATTGACAATAATGACCATTTGTGTTTGGCCAAAGGCAATTTCGTAATTTGCCAGTTTAGGAAAGAGGACACTGGGCATAGCGGTTGTGTCAGCGGCAGCTTCCAAACTTAACGATTGTGTGAGATTCTCTTCTTGGGCAACTAAACCACTTCCCTCAAATAGAGGAGGTGCAACTGGAATGCTTGGATACTGTTTCTCAAAAGTGCTGAGAACTGAGCCAAACGCAAATGTTAGAGTCCCGGCTGCACCAACTGCAAACGGCTTCCCATTAGAAGCTAAATTGACTAAAGAGTTCGAGAACGAGGTTTGAAGGTTCGCAACTTTTGAATTCAGCGAGTTGATTTGCGATTGATAAGTAAAGTAACCTAATCCAAATCCTAAAGCGCTTCCGATTAATATACCGATAATAAGGAACGCGTACATCATATTGCTTCGTTTAGGTTTTTCTACTGCCATTTATTTCCCTTCAATAATTTTTCTTATTTATGATATTTAACTCGAACTGTTTATATAAACATAACGACTATATAGTTTCTTTAGGCGCCCGAGTGAAGTTTCTGCTTTATGGTCAATTTTTTTCATTCTTCTACTCAATTTTCATTCATTATTTCACAACTTTTATAGTGAGCCAAGATGTATATGCACACATTTGCTGAGCACTTGAAACTTCCATATTGCTTGAACAAAAAATACCCTAAAAATAAGCAGCTAAGTCGGGCATTTTCTTTCTTCTGTCAGTTCGCTGAGAATCACCAGCGCTTCCCCAAGCGTCATGCCCAGCCTTTCAGCAAGCTCATTTGCAGTAACATCGGCTTTTTGAGGCAAAATATTATCACGAGTGTAAGCCTTATGAGTCGGGTACATAACGGAAGCATGAACTGCTTCAACAAGCAACTGCCAAAGCTTCTCTTTCGTGTACCCTCCCAAATCCATAGGCATCAACCATGAATACGCTGTTAAGGTTATTAGTTTACCGCAAATTCATTTGCAAAACTTACAACAAACTTAATACCTCGCTGTCACAGCTTGAAATATTAGAGTTGAACATTTTTGAAAGCTGCTGTTTATCGGGGACCTCACAACATCATAATTGAAGAAGTTCCAGAAGCACAAGTTACAGGCAGAAAAGTACTTGTGAAATTTAAGGCAGGAAGCATCTGCGGCACTGACATGCACTTTTACAGGGGCGAGTGGAAATGGATGAAAAAAGGCAGAATACTTGGGCATGACGCTTGGGGAGTCCGGGAAGACACGGGCGAACGGGTTGTTATGGTTCCCATAGTGAATTGCGGTCACTGCTACTATTGCCTGCGAGGATTGCCAACTTATTGTGTCCGAGGCAAGTTTTATGGTTTATCAAGGGACGGTTTCTTCGCAGAATTCAAAGCTATGCTGCCTAGAAGCCTAATTCCTATACCCTCAAACGTCGCTGATGAGGAAGCAGCTTTGGTGGAACCTGTTGCTTTGGCGCTTCGTGTGCTGGATAACCTGAAGCCTAATCTTGGCGATTGGGTAACCATAATTGGACAAGGAGCCATCGGCTTGCTTATGACGCAAGTGGCGCAGTTAAAGGGATGCCGAGTCATCGCAGTAGACCTTGAGGATTATAGGCTTGAACTTAGCGAGAAGTACGGTGCCGATGCAGTTATAAACGCTAAACATGAAGACGTAATCAAAACCGTAAGAAAATTAACAAAAATAGGGTCTGACTTAGTGATTGAAGCAGCAGGAACCACTCGGACAGTGGAGCAGACACCCTATTTGGTAAAGAAAGCTGGCAAAGTGGCTTTAGTAGGTGAATCGAAGGGTTACTTGAATTTGGAGGATGCTGATGAAGCTTGGTTTTTCACGATTTACATCTCTCCCGTTGAGTATCCATCTGCTGTTGAGTTAATTGCTAGAAAACTGGTGGACGTGAAAGGACTTATTACGCATAGGTTTAAGCTTGAAGACTTTGAAAAAGCATTGCAAACGGTTGATAATCCAGCTGAGAAGCCATTGAAAGTTATTATAGATAGCTGAGTGTTCCAAAGCACATTGTACAATCTCTCATAATAAATAAAAGCAAGAATGATTGGCTTTAATATGATATTCACAAGGTATTAATGCTAATTTTCAGTAAGAAACATATACATGAATATCATGCTCAAAACAAAAACAATCATTCCAAGCCCGATAAACGTGAAAAACGGAACATAATTAAGGAACAAGCTGTCTAACCGAACTTTATCGATGATTATTCTTGCATCAATATACAACCAAAACAGAAAAGTGTATAACCAAAGTGTAGCGAACAACGCTTTCTTTTTCCTAATAATCTTAACCTCCAACCATAGCAATCGTAGACAAAACCTACTTTGCATCCATCCACATTAAAGAACATTCCCCAATTTTTGTCATGATCTATCGTTATAGATTTTGCATAGATAAATTGCGCATTATTACGCTTAACAAAAAAAACCTAAGACGCTGTTGCAAACGTAAAAATCCTAAATAACAGTTGATGAAAAGGGGTTACATAAAATTTACTTAGCTCAGAAGCCCAGCTAATTACACACTCGTCCTAGACCGAAGCTAAACCGTCAGCCGCACATAATTAAGTTGTAATTTAGAATATAACGTTTGCATCTACTGTCGTAACCGCAAAGTATATTTCCATAAGAGTTAGTGTTAACCCAGTTTCGCTAGTAACGGAGCCAATAACCCTTGCCCATAGAAACGGTAATCTTTGATTTAGACGGGACACTTGCCAATTTCAACTTGGACTTCAAGACTCTTCGCGCTGAAGTCAGAAGTTACCTGATGAGAATAGGGGTTCCCGCATCAGTTATAAACGTTAATGAAAACATTTTTGAAATGCTGACAAAAACAGAAATTTTCGTTAAAAACAACGGTAAACCTGCTATTGCATTCGGGGAAGTTCGCAGTCAAGTCATGGCTATCGCAGAGAAATACGAGATGGAAGCCGCCTCTACCACAAGTCTGCTGCCAGGAGCTAATGAAACGCTCAAGGAACTAAAGCGAATGATGGTAAAAATGGGTTTATGCACCACAAGCAGTGAAAAAGCTGCAAATTACATTCTTAAACGCTTCAAGATAGGAGATTTCTTCCAAATATTAGTTGCCAGAGACAGGGTGAAGTACGTTAAACCGCATACGGAACAGTTTGAAGTTGCACTTAAAGCGTTAGGCGCAAGCCCGCAAACTGCCATAATAGCTGGAGACAGCGTCGTGGACATGCAAAGCGCCAAGGAACTGAAAGCCATCGCGGTAGGTTTGCCAACTGGCATGTCCACAATGGAGCAGTTAATGAATAATGGCGCAAACTACATTATAACTTCATTAAGTGACCTGCCTACTCTAATAAAGAAAATAAATGAAAGCTAAGTAGCGGTAACGACGTCGTCTTTGCTGACGAGTTTTCTGTCTCTTATCAGCCGCTTCAGTATTTCAGAGAACACTTCTTTATCACCTTCGCCAAAATGGTCAATTCCAAACACTTTAGCAGTTTCAGCAATCAATGAATCTTCACTTATGCCTAAAGCATATTGAGCAACCAGCTTCATAGCGGATTCAACTTCTTCAGGCACAATATACTCAGGTTTCCTTTTGGATTCAGGAACACCGGGCACCGGAACGCGGATATGAGTTTCTTTAAGTTCAGGCGACCAAAGAAAACTGCCTTTGATCACTACTTTTTGTTCTCTTAGCAAGTTGCTGAGTGCTTCTTTTACAGCATGAATTATCTGCGGTGTTACCTGTTTGACTCCCCATGCGGCTGCTAAACGTTTAACAGCATAGTCAAAGTGAACCGGACCCTCCTTTTCCACAAGTTCAGCGAGAAGTTTTGTTTGCATTTCTCTGTTTTCTGGAAAGTGAAACTCGTTTTTTTGCCGAGAATCATATGTGGAGTTAGCCGTAGCAACTTTAATGTAAGGATTAAATGTTGCTTTAAGTGGGTAAATTTTGTATGGTTGACCTATTTTTTCGATGCCTGCAAACTGGATTTTTTGAACGTCAGTTTTTGAAGCCATATTCTCTTTGATGTCGATGACTGGTTTTTGAGCGTCTTTTTCAAGCTGCAATTTGTTAGCTTGTTCAAGAGCTTCTTTTAGCCGTCGAATTTCAGAGTCGTGCCTTGCAACCCAAGCCGGAGACCAAACACGGTGAATACGCCAGCCTAACTGCCTAAGCACTTGATCCCGTAGGCGGTCTCTGTCTCTTGCGCTGTTACTAGATTTGTATGTGGCACCGTCGCATTCTACGCCCAACAGGAAGCTTCCAGGGTTAACTGGGTCGACCACACCAATGTCTATTCTGTAACCGCTACAGCCTACCTGTGGAACTATTTCATAGCCCATCTTTTTTATTTCCGCTGCCACATCTTCGTCCAAGGCCGACTCGAACTCGCCTTCCCTAGACTTAACTGACTCCAACGTTTCAGGCCCATGCTCTGCATAATCAAGGTAGTAGCGTAAGGTTTGCACGCCTATGGCTTTAGTTTCAGCATCAATATCAGTAGCTTTAATTGAAGTGATTAGCACAACTTTTTCTCGGGCACGGGTCACAGCAACGTTTAAGCGTCTTTCGCCGCCAGGCTTGTTTAATGGGCCAAAGTTCATTGTCATCTGCTTCTGCTGGCCATAACCGTAGCCAACGCTGAAGAATATTACGTCCCGCTCGTCTCCTTGAACGTTCTCCAAGTTCTTGACGAAAAAGCCTTCCAGTCGGTCTTCTTTAAAGAAAGACTCGAAATCAGGCTGCTCTTTGAGCCGGCGGTCTATAGCTTCTTCAACAGCTTCCATTTGTGCTATACTGAAGGTTACAACACCTAAGGTTTTCTTCGGGTATAGTCGGAAGTGGTCGAAAACGAGGTCTGCTACTTTTTCTGCTTCCTTTGGGTTGTTTCTTTTGCCGCCGCGGTCATAGATGCCGTCAGGAACGTAGACTAGTTTGACGCCTAAAGTGTCATCTTGCGCTTTTGCCGCTGGGAAAGTTATTAGTGTATCATCGTAGAAGCGGTTGTTTGAGAACGCTATCAGCCCTTCGTGTCTACTACGATAGTGCCACTTCAGAGTTTTAACTGGTAACCCTATGCCTAAGCACTCATCCAGTATGCTGTCGAAGACTTCAAGGTCCTCGTCGCTTAACTCGTCCCAGTCAACATCGTCAATTAAGTTTTTCTGGAAGAACGATGTAGGCGGCAACTGCTTGTTATCGCCTGCAACAACCAATGTTTTTCCACGGTAAATTGCGCCGATGGCGTCTTCAGGCACAATCTGCGATGCCTCATCAAACAAGACTAAGTCAAACTTGTTGCTTTCTGCGGGAAGAAATTGGCTGACCGTTATGGGACTCATTAATAGGCAAGGCTTGAGTTTTACAAGGAGATTAGGAATCTTTTGCAGTAGCGTGCGAATGGGCATTAGCTGCCTTTTCTTTGCGGCTTCCTTGAGAAGAATGTTGGCTTCGGAGTCGGCTGCTTGAACCAGAATGTCTTGAGGTTTTCGGCTGTTTGCCTGTTCAATAACCATGCTGGATGTTAGCTCAATGAGGTCTTGGTCTAGTTTTCTGAAGTCAGCGATTAACTGCTCATGGTTCTCCCTTCTGAACCTGCCCAGCTTCTGGTCTTCGTTGTAGAGGTTGTTTATCCATTCTTGGTAGACGCCTCTTCGGAAAACATCCCCTAAGTCGGCTGCTGGAAGACGCTGTTCTGCTAAGCGGTCGAAGAACTGGTCTAACCCTCTTAGTGCAAAGCGGTTTTTGATGTCTTTGAAGTCAATCCAAACTTGCAAGTCATCAACGCGGTCTCGAAGCGCTTTAATTCTTTCGCCGATTACTTTGATTTCTAATTCCATTAGCTTCTGGCTTTGATACTTTATTTCCGATTCAAAACGGGCTTCAAAATCAGACAGAACCTTTAATGAAGCATCGTATTTTTGGTTTAGTTCTGTGTTTGATGGTGCAGCGGTTGGTCCTTGAGCTGCAATACTTGCGAAGGCTTGTGGAACTGGGATGTCAAGGAATGCTGCTTGAACTTTCTTTGACCACTCAAGAACAGTTAGGATATCTTGCCAATCAGTTTCTAATTCGTTGAAGCGTGAGCCGAATTTTGCTTGAAGTTGAGCTTTTTCGCCTATTATGGCGGCTTCGTTCTTTCTTATGTCTTCAGCGTTTTTGATGTCTTCCAGGAGTTGCTTATAGTTCTGTGGTTCTTGCTTGCATGTTGTCAGCGTCTCTTTTGTCAGTGTACACAGTGGGTTTAGTTGTTTTTCTGTTTCATTCGCCCATTCTTCAAGCAGTGGCAAAGGCGTTTGAGTTATAGCAGTAGCTGATTTAGGTATGCTTGCGGGTATGAGCTGTTCTAAGTCTTTTTCAAGCTGCTCCCACCTGTCAACTGACTCCTGAAGTTCTAAACCTAAATTCTTAATCATGGGCGAAGGACTGGATGTGTTAGTGATTAGTTTGAGGAGGTTTTCTGGGATTTGTGTTGCCCATGAAAGCTTGCGGATTTCAGCTGTTAATTCCATGGCTTTTTCTGCGCCCTGAAAGTCGGTTTTGGACTTGTGGTAGAAGTGACCAAGCAAGGTCCGAACTGTTTCAGCTGACTCCTCAATCTGAGCATGTAGCTTTTTGACTTTGCGCGCGTCAATTAGGTCATTTAGTATGGTTTTTGGAACCTTGCCGTCGTTGGTTACTCTTGCGATTTGTTTTTGGTCCCTACGATAAGTTGAATGGAACATTCTTAGTGAACTCTGATATGAACCACTGTATCTTGCTATGAGCCCATCAAGGTCAAGTTCGTAAATGCCATCAGTGTACGTTTCGTCTAACCTGCTTTTTAGCAAGCTGTGGTCTTGGTAGAGACGCTTTGCTTTTGAAACTATTTCTTGAACTTGCTCAAAATAGCGGGCGTCAAACCATTGCGGCTCCGGCTTATCTTCAGCGAAACACAACATTGCCATTCTGGATGATTCTTTTATTTGCTTAATGGTCAAGCCGTTTCCATCTAACCCGAGCATTGGGACTAGCGCTTGAGAGGCTTCACGCCACTTTCTTGTGGCAGCTTGCGTGGTTTTTACGAACGCTAAAAGTTTCTCGCGTTTCTGCAGAAATTCGCCTTCTTCTAAACCTACCGCTGGAAGCATTAAGCCAAGCGCATCTAGAGCCTGTTTTATCTCTGCGGACCTGTTAAGAACCAAGTTGAACAGGGATGGGTTGTAGCGCTCCATGAGGCTGGTGCGCATATTTTTAATCCATATGGAAGTGTCGTTGTATGTTTGGGCTTCCTTGTCGAGTTTTTCAATGTCTGGGGTGGTTAGCCAATAAGCCTCTGGCTTTGGGCTTTCATAGAGGAACTTGCTTACTTCAAGGAGCCACATTATCCGCGCAAACGTTTCAGGCGGAAACACTCCAAGCTTAGCAGAGAAATCTTCAGTTTCCAACTGGACCTTATGTAATGTTTCGTTAATGTTTTCAAGTGTCGTTAACACTTCAGAGCGAATTTCAAGATTATATTTGCCAGCGCGGTATCCTAGCCATGGGAAGTCTGGTTCTTCTATTACTTGCCACACCTTGCTTAGTTGAGAAACAAGCTCTTCAAGTTCATGCATTTTCTGAGGCGTTAGCGTTCCGAGTTCAGTTAAGCCTACGGGAACAAAGGGAACGCGTTCAAGGCTTGAAATCAAGCTTAAAACTTCGTAGACGCTTCTCTGCAAGTACGGGCGTTTCTCATGCAACGCGGTAACGTAGCCGTTTAATGCCTCACGGTACTCAGTCATCCGCTCGAACTCATGAGCCGACGGCAACTTGCGTGGAACAAGGTTTTCGTCGAGGCTGCGTTTGAGCTCAGCTACAACTTGCTGCTTATTCGCTTTGCTACTATGAAGCTCAAGGCAGAAATGCGCTAAACCAACCTTACTTAACCGCTTATAGACGACTTCGAGGGCCGCCATTTTGTCGCTTACGAAAAGCACAGATTTTCCGTTGGCGATGCATTCTGCGATTATGTTTGCGATGGTTTGACTCTTGCCTGTCCCAGGTGGGCCTTTCATTACGAAGCTTTGTCCTCGCAATGCATATTCAATTGAGACTCGTTGGCTGCTGTCTGCATCGAGCACCTGATAGGTTTTCTCTGGCAGCTCAATTTTGTCTACGTCTTTCTCGTCGGGCAAGCCGTCTAAGATGAGGTTGTCTTCTTTGATGCCGGCGATTGCTCGAATAACTGGGTGCTGAGTAACTAAATCAGCGTTTGCTTCCAGATCTTTGTAGATGACTAGTTTTTGGAATGAAAAAAGCCCCAGGTCAACTGATGGCTCTACTTTCCAACCCATTTCAGCAACAACTTGATTAACCAAATTAAAGTAATCATGCAGGTTTTGGTTTTCCCATTCCTCTGGAAAAGGCGGCAATTCAATTTTGTAGTCGTTTTTCAGTCTAACTTGCAATGCAGGGTTTAAAACAGCCTCTTCCTCAACTGGTGGCACTGCAATCGCGTAGGGTTTACGTATTGACCCTCGGGTTAACTCTAAAGGAACAAGAATCAGGGGCGACTGAACTTTTTCTTTTGTTTCCAAATCTACCCAGTTTAAGGTGCCAAAAGCCGCATGCAGAATGCGAACACCGCGTTCTCGGTAATCGAGAAGTGAGCGCCATTGCAAGCCTTTGAGGTTTCTTTCAAGATCGGTACGAGTTAAGTTTCCGGAGACTAGTTGATTTGCAGTGGGGCGCTGTTTTGGTTCTTCTGGCACGGTTGGTTTAATATCGGGTTTAACAGCTGCTTTTACGTTCGTTTTGACTGTTTTAGCTTTAGCTTTTCTTTTATCTTTTAACTTCTCTGGCTGTTCAGGCTTTTTATTGTCTTCAGGAGGCATCCAGAACTCTAAACGACGTTCTTTCAAAACTAACGCATTAAATATTGCTTGCTGGTCAGGCTGCGAGATAGATAGGCTTCCACGCTTTGCTTTATGGAAATATAGGAGGTTATTTCTTTTTGAGAGGTCGATTAATCGAGACTTCCAATCTTCAACTCGTTTCATAGGTTGGGAGGTAACCGTTTGCGTCATTAAAGCACATCCACACGTAATAGTTTGCATTATTGTGCAGATGCTTCTTTAATATTTGCGGTTAATCCAAGATGTTCAAGCAATCAATTACTTAACTTTTAAGCGTTAAAAGAGTCAGGTGGCTCTAGTTGCACGCTCAATTGCATCAAAAATCACTTGCCTCACGTTTTCAAGACCTGTTTCTCTTATATCAAGAACTGGAAGTCCCATGCCCGACTTTTCCAACTCTTCCCGGCACTTTTCAGCGTTCCCACAAGTATCCAGGAGCACGATGCCTTTGATACCGCTAAACATATTAGCAAAAGCTGCCTCATTCACCCCTTCTTTTAGCATTCTTTCCTTCATGTGCTTAAAAAACTCAATCATTCCTGGACCCATAAACATCATGTTATGCTCAGGGTCAACCTCTAAGAATTTTCCTTTGCCGCCGAGTTGGCAGTCAATACAGTTAACCGCATCAGCCTTGACCACACCGTACTCTTCCGCTAACTTTTTCATCTCATTATCTTGACCAAGACAGAGGTCGCCATAAACCAGCACTACTTTGCCATTAAACCGCTTCAGAGTTGTTTCTAGAACCTTACGCAGGTTTTTCTCCACTGCTTCGTAATCTACATGGAAGTATTTACTGACAAAAACTAACTCTGCATCAAGGCTTCCCTGCTTGATCAGCTGCTCAAGTTCCTCTTTTAAGACGCTACATGAAACAAGGCAAACCCTGGTTTTTTCGTTCACTTTTTGTTCAACTTCTAAAGTGAAATTAATTGTCCAATTGGCAATAAATCTTTACTCCGGTTCATAATATTAAATGCGACGTAAGTATTTAGCTAACGCTTTTTAGTTAAGAATAATTATGGTTAGGCTTTTGTGTCATATTATGGCATTACGTTTAGTGTTTTAGTACATGTATAAGTAAAAATTACGTCGCTCTCCCTTGCTTCTTGAAAAGCCTTTTTGGGGTTCCTTTTTTGAATTTAAGCTTGAATTGTTTGCAGTTGATGCCCATATTTGTCTGGATTTGTGTTGATTTGTCGCTATTTGTATGGAATTGTCTGTGAAAGACAGGGTTCAGGTTGCCGTTAACTCAAAGAGCTAATTTCAAAACCGCATTGAATGGGGCGGATCTTTTGCAGATTTAATCAATACAGTCTATAAAAGTCAGTAGAAATCCAGGAAAGTCGAAAAAGTCAGAAAAGAGTCCAAAAAATAAGTAAACTATTGAGCAGAAAAAGTTCAAAACTAAATTACAAAATGGGAAACCGAGTTGGAGCTAAAAATATACAGCTGTCGATAATATTTTGTCAAAAGTGTTGGTTGGTTCAAAATTTTTTTTTCAAGCAAGTACGCACTAACTTTAGGTGAGGGATACCAATAAAAAGTTGGAACGTATTTCGCCTGTCTTCTTCTTGAATTAAAGGTTTCATTTTTTCCAATGGTTGAGTAGGAAACTCGCCTATTTTTTAGACCTTAAAGCAGAATAAGCCCTTATAGTTATTTTTGCTTAAAGTGTCAAGGGTTTGAAGCAGTATCTTGTCCACTGCGGCCACGCCTGCGTTGAGCTGCATGAACCGAAATCTAAAGTTAACTCCATGTCAATCTTTAGCTGCTCTTGCGTGACGCCTTGGATCATGCCGGGAATTTTCAAGCCGTTTTCGAGCTGCACAATGCCCACGGCGTAGGGCGTTAGGGGTTGAAATTGTTGCGGTGCAACGCTAATAATAGTGTAAGTTAGCAGTTTGCCTCTTCCAGAAACGCTGACCCATTCGAACTCTTGCGAGAAGCAGTTATCGCATAATGGTCTTGGGGGCAGATGGATTTTTCCGCATTTGAGGCATTTTCCAGCCATAAGCTTCTGCTGCTTGAGGAACTTGTAGAACTGCTCGATTGTGAATGGTTCTTTTGTGCTCATTACTGGTCGCTCCTGTAAATGTGAACTGCCGCTGTAGCTCCTGATCCGCCAACGTTATGTGTTAAGCCTACTTGTGCATCTTTTACTTGGCGTTTTCCAGCTTGCCCTGTGAGTTGCAGGTATATTTCGTAGGCTTGCGCTGTGCCTGTAGCGCCGACGGGGTGGCCTTTGGCTTTTAAGCCGCCGCTCGTGTTAACTGGAATGCGTCCGCCGAGACGGGTTTCGCCGCTTTCAACCAGTTTGCCGCCTTCGCCTATTGGGCAGAAGTCTAAGTCTTCGTATGCCATCAATTCGGCGAATGTGAAGCAATCATGCACTTCAGCCAAATCGATGTTTTGCGGTTTGGCGTTTGCCATTTCATAAGCTGTTTTAGCCGCTAACCGTGTGGCGTTTAGCGATGTGAGGCTTTTGCGTTCGTATAAGCCGATAGTGTCGCTTGCTTGTCCGCTGCCGATTATGTGCACGGACATATCGGTGTATTTGCTGGCGGATTCTGGCTTAGTTAGTATCATGCAGCTTGCGCCGTCAGTTATCAGTGAGCAATCACAGCGCGCGCTTTGGCTCATCAAGTTGCAGGCATCCTCATGGACAAAGAAAGCGTTAGTCAAAGTGAACTCTTCCAAATTGTTAACAGAGCTTACCCGTACAGCACGCTTACTTTGGAAAAGCTTCAAGAAGTTGTATATTTTTTAGAGAGCTTACACAAACTTAGGCTTGATGAAGAAGGAAAAGTTTTGAAGAGAACGGGAAGAACACGAGAATACTACTACAGCAACCTATCGATGATACCTGACGAGAAACGTTACCTGGTAATCAATGTATTAAACGACCGCAAAATCGGCACTTTAGGCGACGAATTCATGACTCTACATGCACGGGTTGGATTGCATTTTATTATGCGTGGAAAAGTTTGGCGTATCGTGCAAATTAACGATGAAACGGGAACAGTGATTGTTGTGCCAGCGGAAGACCCATCGGCTGCTGTTCCAGGCTGGGATGGAGAAATTCTTCCAGTACCGTTTGACCTTGCGCAGCAAACAGGCGAAATGCGAGAAAAAATCAGCAAACTGCTTAAAGAAGACAAAAAACCAGAAGCCGTAGCGGAGCAGTTAGCTGTTGAATTGAAGACTGATAAAGCAACGTTTCTTGATGCCGTTTTGGAAATTGATGAATACCTCAAGACGGGAGCTCCATTGCCCACTCAGAACCGCATAGTAATAGAGGTATTAGACCGATACATTGTTGTTCACGCGTGTTTTGGCGAGATAGTTAACCGCACGTTAGGCGGAATATTTGATTCCATTCTCTCAGAACGCGAAGCTATTACTGGCTGGTGGACCGATGGCTACCGCATTTTAATTGAAACAAAGCACAAACCATCTAGGCAAGAGATTGAAGGCTTACCAAAAGATCTGTTTGATTTAACTGATGAACACATTGATGAGGCGTTTTTGAGTTATGTTAACTCCAAATTTCCTTTCGTTAGCAGAATGAAGGCTATCGCTGAAAGATTCGGCGCCATGCCAAGGGGAAAAACCTTGGCTATGTCTGAGCGTGGAGAAAAGCTCAAAGCAGCTTTTGAGGGCACACCGATTTACGATGAGACTTTGCGGGAAGCCATGATGGATAAAGTGGACCTGCAAAAAACCAAGCAAATAATGCGCGACATAAAAGAAAGAAGAATAACCGTAAACGCACTTGTCCGTGAAAAGCCATCGCCGCTGGCATACCACATTTTGATGCAATACGCCGACACCGCTGAGTTGATGGCTCCTGAACACGTAATCTTAAGCAACATTGCCAGAATGAAACATGCGATTGAAGCCAGAACAGTAAACCTGCTCTGCATGAACTGCGGAACATGGACAAAACTGGTGCGCATAAAAGATTTGCCTGATGAGCCGCAATGCGGAAACTGCAATTCAAAGTTACTTACAGTACTTTACCACAGCCAAGATGCAGACAAGTTAAAGGCTGATTTGCAGAAGCGTCGTGAAGGTAAGGAACTCACCCCCGAAGAACTCAAAGAACTAAGCAACTCTAGACGCAAAGCTGACTTGATTTTAAGCTATGGAAAACAAGCGGTTAGAGCGCTGCAGGTGAAGGGTGTTGGTCCTGAAACGGCTTCCAGGATTTTGGGGAAGATGCATCCTCAAGAGGAACAGTTTTACGTAGATTTGCTGAAAGCAAAGATTCAGTATTTGCGCACAAGAGAATTCTGGGACAAATAAACATCTTTAAAGTTTGTGAACTCTTTAATTAAAAATTTTTGAATAATATAGGCGTGTCTCTCTTCAGCTTCTTGAGCTATTAATTCTTTAATGTTTATGTGTTTTTTAGTTTTGGAGAAGGTGTGTGCTTAGCTTTGGTATTTTGTTGGTTAGTGTCTATAGTAGAACAGCAACAGTTGTGTTGCCATTTTTGAGCGTCATTATTCGACATTATCCGACATTTTTCGACATTATTGGTCATTATTGGTCATAGAAAGTACTATAAAAGAATAGAAAAGATGGTGTTTATTTGCTGTTAACACAGAGTTGTCTTCAAAACGATGCTGCAGAAGAAAAATCGCTATAGATTCCCAAACTTGTGCTGTGGCAGCTAAAATCTTGAAGCCTCTGAGGTTTTAAAAGTTGGGATATGCGGTTCAAACTTTGGGTTACAACCTGCCTATTCACTCCAACCTTTCTTGTACGCATTCTTCATCTCAAAATAATAATTGTGTCTACTTTTGTTTTATGCTTTCCAACTATTGGGCTAAATTTTTTTCTAAGGAAAAAGTTAAGACGGCGAAACGGGAAAACGGTTTTTAATCTGCGATAAGAATTTTAAGGCTTGATAAAGTTTAGTGTTAGGAAATGGCCGATGCCGATTAAAGCAGTTCTATTTGATATGTTCGATACTCTTTTGATGATTAGGAAAAACCAGGAGTTCTACAGCCCATCATTAATGAGAATGTATAGATACCTAAATAAAAATGGCATAAACGTTTCCTTTGGCACTTTCCAGAAAGCGTACATCAAAGCTCGTGACAAACTATACGCTAAAGCTGATGCTAATTTGGAGGAGCCGCACTTCAACGTTCGGGTTTCTGGAGCATTAAAAAGTTTGGGATATAACTGTGATGTTTCTAGTCCTATTGTGGCTTCAGCGACTGCTGAGTTTTGCGAAGAATTTATGAATTTTGTTTATTTAGACGAAAATACCGAGAAGCTTTTGCGCACTTTGCATGGGAAATATAAGCTGGGCATAATTTCTAATTTTGCAATTCCCGAATGCGTGCACGAACTGCTCAAAACGCATGATTTAGATAAACTGTTCGACGCCATTGTGGTTTCTGGAGCAGTGAACAAGCGCAAACCAAGCCCAGAAATCTTCGAACACACTTTGAAGGCGCTGGGTGTTTCGGCATCTGAAACAGTTTTTGTCGGCGATACCTTAGATGCAGACATTGAAGGGGCAAAAGCTGTCGGTATGAAAGCCGTATACATTAAAAGACGTGTCGAGAAAGTTGAACAGGTTCGTCCTGACCAAACTATTAAGAGCCTTAGTGAACTTCCGATGGCGCTTGAACGTTTCTAGAATAAGTCTTAGATTTTGCGCGGGGTTTTGAAGGAATCTTACTTTCATGCTACTGTTGCCCGTTCTAGCAGTTGGAGTTATTCACTGTACATTTGAAGAAAATTGAAGCCTTTCAGCGTAATGACGTAAATTTCTCTGCCTTACTGGGTTTTGTGGATGATTAAATTGTTATGTAAAATGAATTGGAGGAACTCATTGAGTTGGGTGAAGCTTAAATTTGCTTTATACATTATCTGAGTCTTTAGTGTGCTTTCTTTAGCAATTTCGAGAATCTGCGCCGTTATGCTCAGTGTATCTCTTCTTTTAGATTTACCGCTAAATATCTTTTTTCACTTCTAAGCTTACATGTCTACTAATTTACTTTTCAAAATTGGTATATACAAGTGATAATGGGGCTCTAATGATTGGCTTTGTAAAGTTATATTTTTTTTAAAGTCTCGTTTTCTTAAAGAGGGCAAAATAAGTAAAAAAAGGTTTAGGTTGGTGTCTCTTCGAGGTCGGCATCTTTTTTGGGTTGTGTTTCGGTTTCTTTTTCAGCTTCTGATTTTATTGCGCGTGAGATAAGGAATGCCGTTGCGAATGAAAGAACGGCAGCGACTAGGAACGGTAACATTGCTGTTAAAATGCTTGTTTCGATATAGCTCGTAGGAATTGCCTCAACCTGCCCCAGAATCTTATTTAATTCGTAATTTATTACTCCGGCCAATACCGTGAAAACTATGAATACTATGCCAGACACTATGGCAATTTTGTTTATGATTTTCCAGTTATTCATTTGTCCTCACCAATTAACCTCTCCTTATGTCTGCTATCCCTTTTAAACCATTACTATTTCAATCTAAGTTGTTCCGTCTTAAAAAAAAGTCTATGGTCCCTAAATAGACAGAAGCAGGAGTTGGGTGGGTCCGAGATTTCAAGATTAGAGCATATTCTGGTTAATTATGAAAATTTTGTGAACTACTTAAATTTAAACAATTAAACAACTTTCAGAGAAGTATTCTATTAAACGTTAAATATATTTATGCTTAAACACGTATTAAATAAACAGTTAATCAAACGCTAAATAACAGGTGAAAAGAATAAAATGAGAAACTTTAAAGATGCCGCTTGGAAAGAAAGCGTGTCAAAAGTAATCCAGCAAATCCAAGAGCAAGAAATCAAATTTATCAGACTTCAATTCACTGACATTAATGGAATGCTGAAGAATTTAGCCGTAAGCTCAAAAAACATTCAATCAATTTTTGAAAACGGCCAATCTTTCGACGGTTCGTCCATAACGGGCTACAGACCTATTGAAGAATCAGACATGGTACTGTATCCAGACCCAACCACATTTGCTGTGTTGCCCTGGCGACCAAAAGAAAAATCTTCTGCGAGGCTGCTCTGCGATATTTATACTCCACAGAACAAGCGTTTTGAAGGTGACCCACGGTACGTTCTTGAGCGAGCGATTGAGAAAGCTGCCAAAGCAGGTTACACGTTCAATTGTGCTCCAGAATTGGAATTTTTTATAGTGAAAGAAAGCGAAACTGGAGGTTTGCCAACGCCAATAGATATGGCGGGTTACTTCGATTTTCACCCTGGCGACTTAACAGATGATTTGAGACGCGAAATAGCTGATACCGCTGAAGCCTTCGGTATAGAAATTGAAATATCTCATCATGAAGTGGCTCTTGGACAAAATGAAATTGATTTCAAATATGATGAAGCGTTGAAAACGGCTGATAGGACAATAACTATGAAAATGTGCGGAAAAGTAGTTGGTGCACGAAACGGCTACGTCACCACATACATGCCTAAACCCTTCTCCGGCATAAACGGCTCAGGAATGCACACTCACCAAAGCCTCTGGAATAAAACGGCAACTCAAAACCTCTTCTATGCAGATGATGAAAAGAACGGGTTCTTATCCGACTTAGCAAGAAGCTTCATTGGTGGACAACTAGCTCACGGACGCAAAATGTGTGCAATTCTTGATTCATGGCCAAACAGTTTCAAACGATTAGTCCCAGGCTACGAAGCACCAGTATATCTTGCTTGGGCGCACAAAAACCGGTCGCCGCTTATTCGTGTGCCAAATTTTGGCGGAAGGAAAAACGCTGCCAGATGCGAAATCCGCTGCCCAGATGGAGCAGGAAACCCATATCTGCAGTTTGCAGTGCTCCTAGCGACTGGTTTGGATGGTATCAAGAACAGGATTGACCCAGGGGACCCAGTGGAATTAAACGTTTACCAAATGACCTATGAAGAACGCAAAGAACGAAACATTGTCTCACTACCAGAATCATTACAAGAAGCACTTGACGAGTTAGAAACCAGCGATTTAATGCGGGAGACGCTGGGTGAAACCGCATTCGAAAATTTCCTGCGTGAAAAACGCAGAGAATGGGACCTCTACCGCACACAAGTAACAGATTGGGAAGTCAACCGCTACATCAAACGACTCTAAGCCTACATTAGGCTACCATCTTTTCTCTGTTTTTAATATTTTGTGTGTATGTTAGATCTTGGGTGCGTATTTGGCTTCGATATTTTGCTGGCGAGTGTCTTTAGCAAAACAACAACAGTTGTGACGCTGTTTTTGTTCAGTTTGTTTTGGGTTGCTTTTTTGGTTTGGGATTTGAATCTTTTACAGGTTGAGGCGATATGAGGTAATTAGAGGCAAATAAAGGCAATAAAAGGTTATTAAAGGTAAGGCATTATTTGTTTAACGTGATTGATGTAAATGCCTTTAACCGGAAGAATTTCCTTTAAAGCCATATGCCAACTCTTAGAACATGGTCAGCTTCCATCTTGAATTGCCATCGCAATCAGCTTTGGAACTGCAACGCGGTTACGTTTTTGAAGCATGGCTTCCTCGCTCCTTATGAAGGCTGACAGTTTTTTACGCAAAAAGTTGCATAAACTAATCATCAGCATTTACCATGCCTTTATTCACTTTCCATGGTGAAAGAAGTGATACAAATAAGCAAGGAACATAATGCCTAGCTTTTAATTTTTTCAGCCAGCTCTTTAATGGGAACAATTGTTTGTTCCCGTTTAGCCAAATTTCTTAGAACCACAGAACCCTCTTTTAGTTCGCGCTCACCGACAATCACTGCAAAATCAGCTTGTCGCTTGTCCGCGTCCTCCAAAGCCTTTCCCATCTTTCTGCCCATAATTTCAAACTCCACAATAACGCCCAAGCTTCTGAGCATTTGAGCAATTTTTAACGACTCAACCTTGAGGGAATCATTCACTGCAAGAACAAGAACCCTTTTCCCAACCTTACCTGCAAGTGTTGCTTTCTGGGTTTGCAATGCAAGCGCAACCCGGTCAATCCCGTGTGCACAACCAACCGCTGGCGTGTGTTCACCGCCGAATAATTCAATAAGCCTATCGTACCTGCCTCCGCCGCCAAGAGCAATGTCTAACTCCGGAATGTAGATTTCAAAAATCATACCCGTGTAATATTCTAAGCCTCGGGCAAACGCTGGCTCAACAACCTGCACAGGACACCCGCTCTCCACCACAAGCTTAAGGACTTCACCGAGGTTTTCCACGGCAGCTTTAGCTATCTCGTAAGTGGCAACATAACTTTTCATTTTTTCAACCGTTTCGAAGCAGTCGTTGCTTTTCAGCTTTAGTAATCCTTCAAGCATACTGCGACATCGGGGTGTCGGCGCCAGCTTGAATGCTTCCTCGTACTCTTTCTTATCCATCCGTTGCAAGATTGCGTTTTGGGTTTTTTCGTCAACGTTTTCTTGGCTGAGAATGCCCCGTATGACGCCTATGTGTCCTATTTTGAAAGCGTAACCCTGCAAATCCAATGTCTTCATCAAGCTGTTGGTTAACAGAACTATTTCTGCGTCTGCCTCTGGCCTGCCTGAGCCAATTAATTCAAAGTTTGACTGCCAAAACTCCCTATACCGTCCACGCTGCGGCTCGTCATAGCGGTAAACGCTACCCACAGAAAATAGCCTCAGCGGTTTAGGCTCGTTTTTTAGGGCTGCAGTTGCTAAGCGTGCGATTGAAGCGGTAAATTCTGGACGCAGTGCCACTTGTCGGTCACCGAGGTCTTTGAAAATGAACATGCGCTGGCGAATTTCCTCGCCTGACTTGGCACTTAAAAGTTCCAGTGTCTCAACAACGGGCGTTATAACTTTCCTGTAACCGTAAAGTACAGCGGTTTCTCGGGCTTTGCTTATGATGTATGTGAAGGTTTGTGCTTCTTCACCTAGCAGGTCTCTCATTCCGCGAACAGTTTGGAAAGTTGGCATGCCGTTTTTTCTCCTTTACCAGTTAAACTTGCAGTAAAGAGGTACAATTGTTTGTATTTAGCTCTTGGCTTTCGTCTAGGTACAAGCATTCTTCGTGGTCGTCTGGGTAAGAAATAGGGTATGGAATATTGTTTAAAGTCGGAAGTTACGTTATGTCTAAAGCATCCTTTATCTCTTTAACCGTTTGTTCAAATTCTTTGTGTTCCATCGATTCTCTTATTTCAGATATCACATGGTAGCTTCCTTGTTCAGCTATGTCTTCTAAGAAGTTTACATTAAGAGCAGGTGGCGTAAGTTCTTCTTTGTACTGCCGTACATCGCATACAGCGCAATATTCAAAGTCAAATTCAAAGGGTTCGGATATTTTGCTTACATCAATCATGGGTTTAAGCGTGGTTCCTTTGTTTTCGCCCATATCACTTAAAGTTATATGGGTTGTTCGAATAACGTGTTCTTTACATTCAAGTTCAGCCAAAAGCATCTCTACGTTGTCAAGCTCTTTAGGCGCAGAGGTTTGCTTAGTATAATCGATAAGGGCTTTCCTTAAAGTATGCTTAGAAGTAACAGGCAAATCATCAAATGCTTTTTCTGTGTCATAAAAAAATTCTTTATTTACAGGATATTTTTCCAATAGCAAATCTCTAATCTCTAAATGCCCACTACAGTTGTCTAGTGCATTTCTGATTGTTTTAACCTCACCAAAATCGAGAAAATTAACTTCATCTTCTATATTGCTCATTCTTTTATTCTTCACTTAATTGATGTTTCTAGGAATTAAAAAAATTTGCCCAAAAAAATCAAATTTCTGATTCGTGAGATCTATTTTATTTTGGACGAGGTTCAATTATTGCTTCTATCTCAGTCAATCCAAGCTTTTTGCTGCATAAAACTTTAGATGCCCAACGATTATCTGTAGTCGTCATAAAATCTTATCGGTTCAACTTTTCCCGTTTTTTGATTTATCCAGCTTTCTCATCAATTTCTTTCTGTTCCTAAACTATCAAAAAGCTCTTCGCACCTCTCTGATATAAACCATCATTAGGTAGGTCTAACTCCTTAATTTCTGGCTTTATACGCTTCTACTTCTATGCGCATCATTCCAACATGAACAGTGCCAGCGTCGTCGGCCGGGTGCTTTTCAAGGTAGCGATTGACAATTAGTTCAACGAATTTTGCTCTAAGCTCAACTGGAACCTTGTCTGTGAAAGGCAGCCAAGTGGTCCGTACCCATCCAGCCAAACCTTCTGCGCCGTTAAACTTCATGTCTTTAGGGAAAAGCTCAACCCGTTCAGCCACCAAACCAGTTTGCTGTAGGAACGCCTTGTACTCTTTCGTGTCGTAGAAGCCATAGGGGAACGTCATGTTACTAAAAAACCGACTCCACGGCTCCACAACCGCAAGTTTCTCTATAATGCTGAGTACGTCTTTGGCGTTGCCTTTTCCAGCCATCTGAAACAGCAACCTGCCATGCGGCTTTAGGCTTCTTTGAACGCCGCTGAGCACGGTTTTCTGGTCAACAATCCAATGCAGCGTGGCATTAGAAAATATCCTGTCAAACTCCGATTCGAAAGTCAGCTTGCGCGCATCCATCACTTGAAACGAAAGGTTCGGGTAATCTTTACTTGGGAAATTGTGCTGTGCCAAGCGTATCATTTCCTTTGAGCTGTCAACGCCGACTGTTCTGCCATCGGGTAGGGATTGTGCTAGTTCTACGGTGATTTTTCCGTCGCCGCAGCCGATGTCTAGTAATGTTTCGTTTCCTTGGAGTTTTAGTTTTGGAATAAGCTCTTTTGCCCATTGGAATTGGTTTGCTGAGTTTTTGGCGTAGTCTTGAGCATTCCAATTATAACCAGAGTTTGCCATGTTTCCGCGGTCTTATTTGAACATTAACTGTGAAACTGAATAGTAAACGATTTCCCCTCGTCGGTTCATGACTGCTAAGGTTAACTCTTTCTTTTGGCTCTGAGACTGCTGCAAAGCGTCGGTTAACTCGTCTATGCCTAAGGGTTTGCCTTCTTGAGTACTCAACACTAGGTAAGGTGCCGTGTCTTTGCCGTATGCACCCCGCTCGTACATGCGAAAATCTATTCCTGCGCCGAACCCTTCCCTTGCCACGTAGCCGCGGCTCCTCAGGTCACGGTAAACCAGATAGCTGACCCAAGCGTTCTCGTTTTTTGCTTCATAGCAGTGCAGCAGGCTTTGGAAATCCACCACTTTGCCGTTTTCGTCTTTCACTTCAAGCATACCCTTATCCACAAGGTACAATGCTTCAAAAAATGTAAGCGCGAAAACCTTGTCCTCTAACGTGCCATACCCCCGCGAAGTAAGAGCGTCAATGCTGCTTTGGTCACCTACCACAACACCTTTCTGTGCAAGTGTGCCGGTGGTTCTGAATTCTGGAGGCTGCACCTTTTTGGATTCGCTCATTTTGCTCTTTTTCCTTCATCCTTGAACTTACTAAAGTCCTTACTGTAGTAAACTTGAGTCTCACATATGATTGCTGACACGTATTTTAACGGCGTAATGTCAAACGCTGGGTTCATAACGTTTACACCGTCGGGAGCAATTTGCTGAGACCCAATATAGGTGACTTCTTCAGGTTTGCGCTCCTCAATAATAACGTCTGATGCTTTATGTGCCAAGTCGAAGGTGGATTTTGGCGCCGCCACATAAAAGGGTATACCATGCTCATGCGCCAGAACTGCAACTGAAAACGTGCCAATCTTGTTAACTACAGCGTCTTGAACAATTCGGTCAGCGCCTACGATAACCTTGTCAACTAGCCCGCTTCTCATAACGTAACCCGCCATATTATCCGTTATCAAAGTAACAGGAATCCCATCACGCTTAAGTTCATACACCGTAAGCCTAGCACCCTGTAGCAGCGGCCGCGTCTCATCCGCGATAACTTTGAGTTTTTTGCCCTGCTCCCAAGCCGCTCGGACAACACCCAAAGCTGTTCCATACTCGACTGTTGCCAACTCGCCCGCGTTACAATGCGTTAAAATGGTGTCGCCGTCCTCTATGAGGACTGAACCGTTTTTGCCAATTGCATGATTCTGCGCCGCGTCTTCATCCGCAATTTTCTGTGCCTCTTCGATTACTACGGCTTTCAGTTCTTCCACGTTTCCTGAAAAACTTCGGGCTTTGTTTAGGACTCGGTCTACACCCCAAAACAGGTTCACGGCTGTTGGTCGCTGACGTTTAATAATTGCACCCGCATTCTCAAGTTCAACCAACAATTTTTCTCTACTCTGCGCTTTTGAATTGCAGGTTGCCAATGCAACTCCAAACCCTGCAGCCGCACCCAGCAACGGGGCACCTCGAACGCGCAGGGTTTTTATGGCTTCAGCCATCTGCTCAACTGTTTTAATCTCTAAAGTTACTTCTTGAAGGGGAAGTTTAGTTTGGTCAAGTGTAATGACAACACCGTTGTGCCACTGTATCATCCGCATTTTCCATGTGCCTCGAACTGGTTGTATTAATGCTTAGTTAGGAACGGTTCTGTTTAAGATTTCGGAAAAAGTTTCAATTAACTCTTTGTGAGATTAGAAAGAAATATCATCAAAATAATTTAGCAATGGTCTTATCAGGAGGAACTCCTTCCTGAACTCTCGGTCATTTCTGATAGCTTCTCAAAGCTTTTACTTGACAGTTGCTCACTTTTCACTCTCCATTCCCAATTGTGGAATCGCCTTGCTGGATGATTCATTCTTGCTTCAGATCCAAGGTCAAGTACATCTTGCACTGGAATTATACTCAGATTAGATTTAGATGCCATTACCAACTTGATAAATTCGAGGTTAATTTGTCTTTTTGAAACTTGTCTGCCCACGCATTTGAAAACTCGCTTGGTTTCTTCGGGAGTTGCTTCCTCATCAAACCAGCCCTTCACTGTATTGGTGTCATGAGTTCCAGTGTAGGCCACTGAGTTTTTTGTATGATTGGCAGGTAAGTTAGGATTATCTTCTGACCCATTGAATGCAAAAAGCAGCACTCTCATGCCGGGAATTCCCAAACGTTTTAGGTTATCTTTCACGTTATTCGTGATCAACCCGAGGTCTTCCGCTATTAACGGCATGCTGGGAAAAAACCCCCTCAAATTACCGAAAAAACTCTTTGAAGGAACCCTAATCCAAACACCTTCTTTCGCCGTTTTTGATGACGCAGGTATTTGCCAATATGCTGTGAAACCTCTAAAGTGATCAAGCCGCATAATATCGCACAGCTCCAAATTGCGACGCATTCTATCCACCCACCACTGGAAATGCGTCTTTTTTATTTCTCGCCAATCGTAAACAGGATTTCCCCATCGCTGCCCAGTCTTGCTGAAATAGTCTGGAGGAACACCCCCAACATATCTAGGTCTTTTTTGAGAATCCAGCTTAAATAATTCAGGATGAGTCCATACATCTGCGCTGTCATAGCTCATATAGAAAGGCAAATCGCCTAGGACACTCACTTCTTTGGCTTGGCAGTATTGTCTCAAGAAAGTCCATTGTCTTACAAAAATGAACTGCGCAAACTTCTCCTGTTCGATAAACTCTTTCAATTCAACTCTTTTTTGGGCGAGAACGCTGGCGTCTTTATCGCGCATAGAGATAGACCACATGTACCAAGGTTTGTTTACGAAGTCTTGAATTGCTTCATACAACGCATAGTCGTCAAGCCAACTCGAGTTTTCTAAACAGAACTTTTCAAAATCGTAATCATGAGCTTTTATCGCACTTTTACCATTTTGAATAAAGTTTCGATACGCTTTCTTTAGCATAATCTTTTTTTTCGCTGTTACCGCTTTGAAATCAACGCGCCCAAAAGGCAGCCTTAACCTTTTGATATCTTTTTCTGACAGCAACATGTCTTTAAAGAGCAACTCTGGGCTTATGAGCAGAGTATTCCCTGCAAACGCAGAGGTTGCCTGATAGGGAGAGTTACCGTACTTGGTACTTGTCGGCGTGAGCGGAAGAATGCTCCAGTAACGCTGGTTTGCTTGTGCTAGCAGATCTACGAAACGGTAACTCCACGGTCCCAAGTCACCAATACCGAAATCCGAGGGTAGGGAAGTAACATGAAGGAGAACGCCGTTCGCTCTCTGAGCTATTTTCATGTTCTAGATTCACCTGACAAAAGCAACGCTACAGGAAAAATCTGCAACAATTCCGCGACGTAAAAACCTTCATCTGGGCCACTCTTCTTTGAAACCAAAGATTTTCCAGTAAAGATTTCGTTCCATTCTTTTGAAGCGCCTTTTGGAAGACAAACGAACGTGTCTTTCCATGCATCGCTGAAAGGTAGGCGTTGCATGTCTGTTAGGTTAACCAGAAATCGGGGCGCAATGATTACGACATAGCTTGTTTCTTTTTTTCTGCAAAAAGCGATAACATGATTCCTAAGAGAGCCTTTAATTCTCAGTGGAATGTAGCTGCCCTCTTGGAAGAGAGTTCTCTTTTTGTTTCGAACTTCCAGCGCCTTGTTTATTTCGAAGATTTTTACTCGCCCATCTTCAAAACTGCTAAGAAGCCCGCTAACCTCGGTGGATTTCAAGTTTTGTATCTCATCTAAGTATCTTTGTCTCTTTTGGAAGTCTACTTGTCGCCGGTTATCTGGATCAACGAAGTTCAGATCCCAAAGTTCTGTACCTTGATAGAAATCGGGAATTCCTGGACTCGTTATCTTAATCAACGTTTGTGACAGTGAATTGAGAAAACCGCAAAAAGCGATTTTTTTCTGGAATGGCATAAATTCATGCAAGAACGCGTTTCTTTTGTTTAACTCGAGAAGTTCGGTAACAAATGAGGCTACACCCTTCTCGTATTGTAAGTTAGGCGAGATCCATGAGCTGTTCACTTTAGCTTCTCTCACTGCCTTTGTCATATGATGCGTCAGCCTGTTTGTAAACTCGGGCACTTCAGTCCGGTTGAATGGGAAAGAGCCAATTAGCGCTTGATAAATATAATACTCCTCGTTCCTGTTTGGAACAAGTTTGCTGTTTACCGTTTTCCTTTTTTTGAGATTTAGCCTTGACCATTTTTTAATCTCAATGAAAAACTGGGAAGGAACCTCGCTTAGAACATCTATTCTAGCTCTAGCGTCCTCTCCTCTTTTCGTATCGTGAGTGCTGGTGGCGTTCAAAGACATCGGCCAATTCGCTTGCCGCGAATTCAAGAATATGTGGAAATCCCCTTTAGAAAGACCAAATTTTGCTGGTTCGCCTCCAACCTCATTAAGTGATAAAAGCCGATTGTAAACATAAAATAAGGTATCTTCGAGTCCTTTAGCCATAATAGACCCTGTAAATTGTTGAAGTCTCATAATTAGCTGCAATGCATCTTTGGATGACGCGCTTTCTTCAAGCAATATCTCTATTGCATCCAGCTCTGCTCCAACTTCCTTGTTTCTTTTCTTAGCAAGTCGCAATGAATATTTGAAAAATTCTTTGTCAGTCGCATCAATGTCACTAATGTAAGTTCTGTATACAGAAAAGGCCGAAAGCAGCTCAATCACAGCTTCTCGAGTAGAACACATCGAACATTTCTTGCCATAGGGTCTGTTCTTCAGAATTTGATAAAGAAGCCGCGTTAAGTTCTCTACGTCGCCTCCGAAGTATCCTTGGATTACAGACTTTTTACACACATTCACGAGTGCATTGAACGATTTTTTGCTTCCTGTGAATTTTTTGTAGATGGCAGTCATTTTTGCTTTATTTTGTTTTGCTATAAAAATTCCATTCAGTTTGTTGAGAAAGTCGTACCCGGTAGTTCCTTCAACTGGCCACAATTCTGGCAAGTTTTCGCCACTTTGTAGAATCTTCTCAACAACTATGTATGCATGTGGTGCCTCTTTCCTTAGTCTATTCAGATACTCCTTCGGATCATGCAAACCGTCTATATGATCTACCCTTAGCCCCGCTATTTTGTGTTCAGACAGAAGGTGCAGTATTAACCTGTGCGTTGTTTCGAATGCATTTCTTTTTTCCATGCGAAGGCAGATTAGGTCAATTATGTCGAAGAATCGCCTATAGTTGATTTGGTTAAAGGCAGTTCTCCAGTTTGCGAGCGCATAGACTTGCTCCGAAAGTAGACTGTCCAGGTGGGTGATGTCTCGGTTGTATATATTTAAAATCTGTCCGATTTCGGATCTTAACATTTCGTCAGAATTGTAATTCTGTTGAAACTTCGAAAAAAGGCTCTCTTCGTCATGAAATGGAAGCGGCAAAATTCGAGCTGACCCTGACAAAATTTTTCTGTAAGAACTGATTTTGACTGGGAATTCAAGATCGCCATATTTTATTTGGAAGCCGTTATGGTAAGATAAGTTTATTTGACCTTGCCGCAGGCATTTTTCGTAGCTCTCCTTGAGAAAGGGAGCTAGAATTTTCCCTCGCAGTCTTGGCGAAGGATGGTTCCAGTCAACATCCAAGAAATCGTAGTAATTTGAGTCTGAACCGAACTTCAATATATCGGAAACTATAGTGCTTTCCGGCGAGTAGGCAATATGGTTAGGAACTATATCTTGAATCCACTCCAGCCCAAGGGCAGCTGCCTCCTTGAGCAAAGCATTGAATGCATCTGGTCCCCCAAGCTCCTCGTTAATTTGGTTGGAATCTGTTGCATCGTAGCCGTGGAGGCTTCCGCATCGGGCTTTGAAAATAGGTGAAGCGTACACATGTGATATGCCCAGCTTAGACAAATAGGGAAGTATTGCTTTGAGTTTATTGAAGTCGAATTCTTTATTCAGTTGGACTCTGTAGGTTGCCACTGGCTTCAAAGCTTAATCCAGCCGTATTCCGATAGATTTGCACAATTTCTGGTAAGCTGAAACCCAAGCTTGAGATTGTTCGTCTTTTTTCTCTTTCAGTGGATTATAGATTTTTTGAGCAACATCAAAAGCGATGTTCTGAGCGCGCCAAAGCTCAAGTTTAATTGGCAGTTCGCCGAGAACTCCTATCAGTTTGTCGATGTTTTCAAGTTTTTCGACGTCGGGTGGCGCATCTACTAGTTTTGCGAATTCTTTCACTATCTTCTCGCTCGCTTCTAACGAGATGGGCCCAGATTCAAATTCGATGGAAAATATTTTGGAATTGGCGATCAGTTTGCGGAGCAGTTCTAAATTGGTGTCTTCACTTGCCAGCAATTGTCTTATTTCAGCGCTTAACACGATTTCTGCTGCGGTTCGAAAAGGTTTTGGCGAAGGAATATTAATTTCATTCATGAAGTGTAATAGTGCGAAATTGTCGCGATATATGATTTCATTCAGTTCAATTGCCTTCTTAACGGCTTCCTGAATTACAAAGGTTAGAATGAGCAGTTGGTCGTCTCTGAAAACATCTTTCAGAGAGTAAGTGTTGTTTCCAAAATACTTGGGCATATGTAGAATGGTCTTATTTATTTCGCCTTTGCTGAAACTTTGTAATATTTCGTTCTTGATTGTTTTAAAGAGCGTCTCATCCGTATCGAGTCTCACTCCGCAGGAAACGTTGTGGTCGCCAAGCCATATTGCGACGCAAGCAAGTGTCGCTTCATCCAATGTTATATGTGACTGAACGACTGAGTGGCAGATAACAAGCCGGAATTTTCCAGCGTCGCGCCTTTCCAATTCTTTGTTCGTTATGGTGAAACAACAGCCGTATCGTTGTACGTTTGTGGGGGCTACAGTTTGTTCGTTTGAAAAAAGCTGAAGAATAGTAACTTGTGCTGCTTTTCTTGCCAGGTCCACTACTGCTTTTTTAACGAAAATGTTGTAAATTTTTGCACCATTTTGGAGCTCTGGAATGTTACTGAGCGCGCCTTTAAGCAGTTTGATGTACTTATCTTCGAGTTGCAATCCCAAAACTTGTTGAGAAAGTTGCATCGCTCTAGCCGCGTACTGCATTACTTGCACGGTTTCTATGCCTGATATTTCATCAAAGAACCAGCCGCAGCTTGTGAACATCAGCATTGCCTGTCTTTGCATCTCGAGCAGTTTTATGACCTGCTTCTTTTCGTCTTCACTCAGCTCTTTATTTTTTTGCTCAGATATGAATTGTTCGACATTTTCCCTGGATCTATCAAGCACTACGCTTATGTATCTGTTCCTTGCAGACCACGGATCTTTTAGGTATTTTGCAGCTTCAAGCTCGAACTTTGAAGCGAGTTCATCTCGCAGCCAATCCATCGCTTCGCGCAGAGGTTTTCTCCACGTCTGCTTCCAGCCAGGTCTTCCTGCACTGTCACCGCAGTCGCTTCTCCACCTTTCGATGCCGTGGGAACAACTCCAAGAAGTGTTTTCTTGGATTTCAACTTCAAATTCTGGCGGATGTCTTTCTAAGAATTCTGCATAGTTTGTAATCTTTGCTAATTTCTGCGATTCGATGTAGTAGAGACAGTACGCTAAAGTCATGTCGCCGTGAGGATGATGGTGACCGTATAGTTCCCCATCAGTCGCCAAGTTTACTAGTGCGCTCGGTATATTCTCGGAGTCTTTGAAACCGTCCATCAGTCTGTTCGCGAAGCCTTCGCCGTTTGCCAAAAGATCTCCGAAAGCAACGGCCGAGGCTATAAACTTGTTAAAGAAAAAGAGGTTGATGGATTTTCCAGAAGGCAGTTTGCAGATGTAAGCTCTTCTCGGATCAATTTTTTCGCCTTTCACATCTGTCCAATCTTTTTCCCCAATCTTTCTAATTCTGAGAGCTTGATGAGGGGCGAGCAAAGTGAATTTAATGTTGTTTTCTGCCAGGTCTTCAAGGGTTTCAATGTCGACGGCTGTTTCGGGTAGCCACATTCCTTCAGGATACCTTCCGAATCGGGTTTCAAAATCTCTTATTCCCCAAATGATCTGAGTCTCTTTGTCCCTCTTGTTAGCTAATGGCATGATCATATGATTGTAAACCTGAGCAATCGCTGAACCGTGCCCTGAATAAGTCTTTGCGCTTTCCTTGTCGGCATCCAATATAGACTCATAGAGTTTGGGTTCATGACTTGATATCCAATTGAGAAGTGTGGGACCGAAGTTGAAGCTGATTTTTGAATAGTTGTTGACCGCGCTGATTATTCGCCACTGTGAATCCATGATTCGAGAAACAGAATTAGGTGCGTAACATTCAGCAGTTATCCTAGCGTTCCAGTCATGGTATGGCTTAGCGGATTCTTCAAATTCAACTTCTTCAAGCCAAGGATTTTCCCTAGGCGGCTGATAAAAATGCCCATGTATACAAATATATTTTTCAGTCATCATTTTTCACCTTTCGATTTTAAATAAACTGCCATACTCAATGGGCCGATAGTATGTCTGTCGCCGAGTTTTGCCTTGCTGGGCAGAGCCGATCCGGAACCAGCCCAATCAGTGTCCGCGGAATCCAACACTTTCACGTAGATGCCTCCAGTGCATGGGAACCGGTATTTACGTTCTAGGTTGCTGAAATTGGCAACCGTTACCATAAAAGAACCTGAGACATGTTTTTGAATCACCAAGAGCGACTTACCCTCAGACATAAAAAACTTTGTTCTTAGCCTCTTATCAAAGTTACTGTTGCAGAAGTCTTTCCTCAGGCTTATGAGCTTCTCGTAATAAGCCAAGATTCTTTTTCCTTTTCCCAAACACCTTTGGTGCCAACCTATTTTTGAACACGCAAATGTCGAAGGATCTTGTGGATCTGGAGGATGGATTTTCCAACCATTATTCTTAAGTTCTTTTTTTCTACCTACCCGCACTTTTTTTCTGAGAGCTTCACCTGAATAGTCTGTGAAAAAGAGAAAAGGACCATTTTCACCGTACTCTTCCCCCATGAAAAGCAATGGAGTAAATGGTGACAGTATCATGAATCCCGCAGCCAGTTTTGCTGCTTCAAGACCTGCAATTGTTATTAGCCGATCGCCTGATGGTCTGTTTCCGACTTGGTCGTGATTTTGCGAGAAGACTACAAGTTTGCTTGGAGAGACATAGGTAGGTGAACAGTTTCCTGAAGCTTGCGCAGTCAGAAGCTGCGTGTGATCAATACAATTTTTATTCCAAGCTTTCACAAGTTCCCCTAAGGTTCCGAAGGACGAATAATACCAGTTTCTTTCACCTGTCAAAAGTGCGTGCAGTGAGTGATGCAGGTCGTCATGCCAAAGTGCATCCAGTCCATATCCACCTGTTTTTCTGGATTGTATTATTTCAGGGTCAACGCGGTCATTTTCTGCTATAAGCAGAAGCTTTCTCGGAATTGTCTTTGAAAAATTTTCCACAGTTTCAGCCAGCTCTTTTAAGAAATGCTTTGGGCTGTTATCAATTATCGCAAAAATAGCATCTAATCTTAGACCGTCAATGTGGTAGTTTTTGAACCAGTGAACTGCATTTTCAAGAAAAAAATTTCTAACATTAGCACTAAGCGGACCGTCAAAGTTTATTGCTTTCCCCCACGGAGTCTTGCGGTTGAGAAAATACGGTCCGAAATCCTTCAGAAAATTGCCTTCTGGACCTAGATGGTTGTAGATGACATCAAGAATTACAGCGATTCCATTCGAATGGAACTCTTGAACCAGTTTCTTTAATTCGTCCGGTCCACCGTAAGTATTCTGCACTGCGAAGGGAAAAACCTCGTCGTAACCCCAGTTTCTTGCGCCTGAGAATTGTGAAACGGGCATAAGTTCCACTGCTTTTATTCCTATTCTCGATAACTCATGGGCTCTGCTCCTTGCTCCAGCAAAAGTGCCTTCCGGGCTGAAGGTTCCTACATGCAATTCGTACATGATTATGTCTTCGAGGTTTACTCCACGCCAACTATTGTCTTTCCAAGCGAAAGAAGAATGATTCACTACTGCTGATGGACCATAGACGCCTTCAGGTTGAAAATGCGACGCCGGGTCGGGCCTGTCTTTGTTGTCATTAAGGCGGAACAGATAATGGGTGTCGGGTTTTATTCCCTCAGCCTCTAATCGCCAATAGCCATTCTCTAAGCTCTCCATTTTTAGAATTTGGTTCTCTTGAGGCAGAACCACAGAGACTGTATTTCGGTGCGGAGCCCACACTACAAATTCGCTGCTATTTTTAGAATAATTTGTTCCAATTTTCATTTTTGTTCACAAAATTTGTTTGTAATCCGTGCTGCGACAATTATTGTTATTTTGTTGAACCCTGAGCTATTGCCTAGAAGCTACTCAACGAATTTGGGTTTGAACGAGTGATGGTTTTTCTATCGCTGATTCTAAAGCTGGACAAACATTATTATCCTGTGGCACAGATATTAATTTGTCGCATAAATTTGTTGACGCCGAAATTCTGAAGGTATATTTATGTTGCGCATAGAACAGTTGAGAAAAATCGAAATTGACGATTACGTTCCAATCGTCGGACAAGAAGAAGTCGATTCAGTTAAAGCTTTAGCCGAGCCATTAAAGGGCAAGTCGGTCACTCACGTTAATTCCACAGCTTTCGGAGGTGGGGTAGCAGAGTTGCTTGAGAATTTGGTGCCGATAATGAAAGATGTAGGACTAGATGTTCATTGGGAAGTTATTAAGGGGTCAGTCGATTTCTTCAACGTAACTAAGAAAATACACAACGCTCTTCAAGGAATGAGTTTGGATCTCTCAGCGGAAGATGTGCGAACTTACTTGGAGTACAATAGGATGAACAGTGAATCGACAATTTTGAACACCGATTTTGTCGTTATTCACGATAACCAACCGGCTGCGATGATCCAGTTTCTTCCCGCAAAGAACGATAAGTGGATATGGCGATGCCACATAGACTTGTCCACGCCTAATCTTGCTGTTTGGAATTTTCTTGAGCCATACATTAGTCAATACGACGCGGCAATTTTCACCTCTGAAAAATATGTAATGCCAAGTCTCAAGGTTCCAAAAATATTCGTAAGGCCTCCGTCAATCGACCCTTTAAGTGACAAGAACAAGGAAATTACAGCGGACGAGATTTCTGAGGTCTTGAAGAAATATGGCATAAATCCTGAAAAACCCATTATCACTCAGGTTGGGCGTTTTGATCCTTGGAAGGATCCAGTCGGCATGATCGACGTCTACAGACTCGTGAAGAAGGAAATTCCACAAGTTCAACTACTTCTCATAGCGGGCATGGCTGCAGATGACCCGGAAGGATGGACTTATTTTGAGAAGACGGCTAGGCATGCAGGAGATGATAGTGACATCCATCTCTTAACAGATTTTAAAGGCGTTAAAGATCTCGAGGTCAACGCGTTCCAAAGAGCCTCACAAGTCATACTTCAAATGTCAACGCGAGAAGGGTTTGGTCTGAGCGTAACCGAAGCTCTTTGGAAAGGCATTCCAGTAATCGGTAGAAACGTTGGAGGAATCCCGCTCCAAATCATAAATGAATCAAATGGTTTTCTTGTAAATACTGTTAGCGAAGCCGCCGAAAAAGTCCAACACCTGTTGAATCACAAAGAAGAAGCCAAACAAATGGGAATGAACGGCAAAGAACACGTGAAAAGTAATTTCTTAATAATTAACGACCTGAAAGATTACCTCAGAATTTTCGCAGAAATTTAAAAACAAAACTACATGTTCGACTAAAGCCATAGACCTATTGTGTATATTCTCGTTTCTTTTCTTGTGGGCTTCTTCCTCGACGCGTTAATAGGGTCTACTGCACTGGTTTTGGTTAAATACAGCGCTGATAGCTCGGATCTGGGTTTTCAAAGCTAGTTTTTTAAACGGGTTGGCTTCAGGCAATATTCATAGCGCTTCTCGCATGGATCATCTACATTCTCTTAAGCATGCTAGTCGGGTCACTATTCGGAATAGCTTATTCATCGCCTTTCTTCCCAAAAATATAAAAAACGGAAAAAAATCAATGCTTGTTTCGTTGTATCAGGTCAATTAGGTTGCCGTAAAGGTCTTCAAAAACAATTTCAACGCCATAAGGCTGCTCTGTTAGTTCCCCGTAGAATTTTACTCCTTTAGCCTTCATTGCATTGTAGTCTCTGCGGCAATCATCAGTCTCCAACGTTAGAAACACATGGTCTCCCGCCTGCTTTCCCACCGCTTTAAGCTTATCTTCGCTGTCTGCCTTCACAAATGTCAACTCAAGGTCGGTTTGGTCTTGCGGTGAAACAGTAACCCACCGCATATCTCCCCAAAAGACAGTGTCTTGTTGTTTCTTGAATCCAAGTTTTTGAACGTAAAAATTTGCTGCTTCGTCTTGATCTTTGACGAGAAGGGTAATATGGTCTATCTTCATTCGGGTTCACTTCTACTGAATAAATTTGGAGATTGAACAGAAAAATGTTGACCTAAGCTTGAGCTTAAGCGGAGCTGTCAAAGGGCGATTTTAGGCGAGTAACAACTTCCACTGGGGAATCTTCGCCTGATTTTAGCCGTTTCTTCCATTCCTCTCCGACAGAGATAAGCGAGAAAATGCCTGAAACTTCAGCTTTCGACTTCTTGACAAGAGTCACGAGCGCTTCTTGTGTTTCGCCGCTTTTAATCATGTCATCTACGATAAGTACGCTGTCACGTTTTTTGATTGCTTCTTTTGGAATGTAGAGTGTTATGGTTACGCCTGAATCTCTCCCTAAAATGTACGTTTCGTCTAGGAAAGCTTTAACGCCGACTTCCTTGTTGCGCTTTGCAACGATAAGGTTTACTCCTAACGCGTTGGCAACCATGGTGGCTAAGGGAATACCGTCAACGGCTGCTGTTAAAACTTTTGTAACTCGTTTTCCAGCAAAATTTGCAAGTGCATGATTTGCCGCTTGCTGAAGAATGTTGTAGTCCCCGACAATTTCAGTATTGTCAAAGTAGCCTGCATCGTCAAATTTTATTCTGCTGCGCAATTCTGTTTCTAAACCAACAATCTTGTTTAAAACTCGCCATAATTGCTTGGCTCTTACAGTGTTTGGCAGCACATGACCTTTTGCGTAGCGGCTTAGTACGGTGACGGGTAAATCGGTTTTTGAGGCTAATTCGCGGTAAGTAATATTCCGCTTGTATTTCGCTGTTCTTAACAGTTCGATTGTCATTAAGCGGAGTTTCAAATCTTCTGCGTGAGTGCTCAATTTTACCTTATCCCCTTTTTTCACACTTATAAGTCAAATATACGATATTTATTAAATATTGTATCTTGCCAATTTATGCCTTTCTGTTTAAAATAAATCAATGTCCCACCACCAAAGTTGTAACAAGAGTCAATCATTCACCGTTGTGCATTAAACTTTTTAGACAGTAACGTGAACTGCTATATCAAAGTGGGCATATGACGCACCAAGCTAAACGAATATTGATTACTGCACTCTTCGGCTCAATAATCTTTGTCGTAAACGTTTTTTTGCCGCCCCCAATAAACTACGTCTTAATTGTTGTTCAAGGTGTTCTTCTTGCTTTGAGCGGATTATTCATTAAAGCAGGCGCCACTTACGTGGGTGCAGTTGGGGGCTTATTAACCGCGCTGGGAAGCCCCGCTTTGGGTCCATTTACCTTTTTGTTTTCCTTTCTCTTTGGCGTTTTAGTCGATGGCTTCTTGTTTATTTTCAGAATAAACGCTTCACCCGAACATGTAAACCGCAACAGGCTAATGGCTGCGATGGCGTTTAGCACAATGTTGATTGGTTTAATTAGCTATTCAGCGTTTGCTCTTTTTCCACAGTTTATTCCATTTGCGAAAGAGTTTTCCGCCGGTTTATTTATTCAAAGAAGCACCATGTTGGATGCTCTTGTATTATTCATGGGTCCAGCTACCGGTGTAGTGGCTGGTTATGCTGCAGCATATTTGTGGAATAAGTACTTGCGAAACATCCGCATCTAAAGCTGGAGCTGTTTGATTTTTTCATCAACCAATTTGGCAATCATCAGGTTGGAAATAAAAACGCATTTGACACCAGTTAATTCAGCGAGTTCAGCAGGCTTTTGGTCCTGTGTTACAAGGATTAAATTGTGTTTGCCCGCGTATTCCACTATGTCACGGTCTTTAGCGCTCTTTAAACCCGCTTCCTGAGCGGTTAACACTTCGTAACCTAAAGTTTCAAAGTACTCTTTCAAACCAGCATACATCTCATCTAACAGAAGTTTCATATGGGTTCGCTAGTCTACTTTGCAGTTAAATTATTTGAGCTTTACCCTGGCTAGAGCAGCTTAATCTATGAGGAGTAACGCGAACGATTCGGGATTTTTTGCAAACGGAAAGCTAATTTGGACTCCAGCGTTTTTGGCAGTTTTTCTCACGTTTACTCCCACTGCATCCTCAGACCAACGTACCAAATTGGGATGCACGCAAATCCGCGTTTCCGTGTTACATTTTTCACAGAGTTGGCAGTGTCCTGAAACAAACGCTATGGCTAAGGAGTAGCCGTTGCTCATTGATGCCTTCTCTAAATCAACGACGGATTGGAGCATTTTTTCTTGTCATCTTTCCAGTCTACCCAAAACTTTGCCGTTTTCTCTTTAACTTCTTTCGGAACTGTGGGGTCGGTTTCAGCTATCATAATCTTCTTTAACAATTCGTTGTCGGCTTTCGCCTTCGACTTGAACTTCATAAACATAGCGTAGCTGTATTCGCTGACGATTTTCCTAAATTCCTCAGCCGACGGCGTGTACGGCGGGCAAGCCAACGTTTTCCCGTAATGGTTGCAGCCTACCTTGCACTTGAGCACCACGCGGTCTTCAACGACCACTTTGTCTGCTGGGATGATTTTGGCGTCCGCAGCACCATTATCCAACGCTAACTTGTCGAGAAACTGGAATTTTTCAGCGCAACTTTGAGATGACATTTATTTTTCACTAGCCTTCTTGCGTGAGGGTTTCTTTTGATATAAGCATTTAGCGGAACCGTAGAGAAACCTTTGTTAAAAAGCGTCAGCTTTAAGCAAGTTAATTGAATAGTTTGCATTTTTACAGACTATCAAGCACAAGGATAATATAGAGATTCATTAAATCATCTTTGAACTGAGGGTGCCGTTGCCATCAAAAGCAAAATCAGTAGCATCGGATACGTCAACAAAATCCAAGAAAACATTTTAAACATCAAACGGAAAGAGCTCTCACCGTTATTTAATGAACTGAAAGCGGCTGACTGCGTAATCTGCGGAGGATCAGGCAGATCTCTTTACTCTTTGAATGCTGCCCTGAGCCAAATTGCGCTAAGCCAAGCGGGTTGGAGAAACAAGGTTGTTTTAACTCCTGATGACCCAGGTTTTCCAGGCAAAAGCATGTATGATGCAGCGGCTGATCTTGCAAGGCGTTACAAAAAAACCTTGCTTTTGATAAATTCTGGCAGCGGGTATTCAGATGACCCGTTAGTTATGGCTCAAGACTTAGCCAAGTACATTGAAGAAAAAAAATCAAATAGGTTCTCGATGGGGCTTTTTACTTCCGCTGTTGAGTCACCTCTGGCTGAGGTGGTTGGCAAGTATGGTCACGTAGTTGAGCTTAAGGGGCGTGGCAAATCCAAGCCAGGTACCGAGTACAGCGAAACGGGCATGATGGGCGACATATTCGAGTTAGGCACTCTTGAGCTTATGAACAGCATGGTTGAAGCAGTGTTTCGGAACCTTGAGGTTGATGATGTTTTTCGGTTTTGCATTGAAGAATTTGAGAAAATCGGTGAAATGATAGATTCAAACGTTCACTCTGAAACGTACACGGCGCTTGTCGATATACTTGAGAAACGAACAAACGTTTTCTTAGGCGGAAAAGGCACAGGTAACGAAATCGCCAAAATGACGGGCGTAAGACTCTTCCACATCAAAAGTTTCCTAGGCGACAACGTCTACATAACAAGAGGTGTCAACACTCCGCACCCGAGAGCAGGCGACCTCGAAATCCTCTTATCATATTCAGGTGAAACAAGACCCGTCATCATCTGGGCTGACGTAATCAAAAAGTTCGCTGGAACCGTATTTGCAATAACAACTTCACCAGATTCAACTCTAGCAAAAAAAGCAGACCTAAAAATAATCCTCCCAGAAGAAGCCAAGCCAATGACGCCAAGACGCTTCTACACTCGAGCAGCCTACGTTTTAAGCCCAATTCCAGTAAAGTTGGCAGAACGACTTGGCCAAAGAGGCCTGAATCTTCCTGAATACATAATCAGCTGGTACCACTCCGTTACCCAGTAACCATAGGTATAACATCAAATAACTGCAAACTTAAATATACTGAGTCCCCTAAGCTAACCAGTATGGAAGCATATCTAGAAAGCTACCCGAAAAAAGAAACTCGACGCTTATACAAACGCGGTATTGAGCTTTTCGTAAGCTGGTACGGCAAAAGCGTAGATAAAATTTTAGCCGAGCGCAAAGACGACTTAACCCCAAGAGCTAACGAATCATTGATTGATGCCAAACAGAGAGCAAATCGTTATGAAAAACTGCTGGAACAGTTCTATAATTGGCTAGAGGGTGAAGGCTACGAAAAAGCCAACACTAGGTATAATTACTGCAAAGGATTGCTTCAGATTTTTAGATACTACAGCATGAATTTAACGCTAAGAAACCAATCGCCAATTAACCAAACAAATGCAAAAATTGATGATTTTCCCCTAAAACCTGACCACGTAAAAAAGATGTTCCATGTAGCAAAAGACCTTAGAACGAAACTTTGGGTATCTATGGGTAATGATCGCGCGCTGGTTTGTCCCGAAAATGGTTAAAAATGGTTATAAGTCTGATTTCGCTAATTAGAGCCTGAAATGGACTTTTTTGACCAACGCATACTATCGGCACTTAAAAACGGCGAACCCAA
>JBEKNP010000014.1:0-45708 GCA_049522695.1 Bathyarchaeia archaeon
AAGAAATCCATTACGGCTTTAGGTATGGCTATAACGACATCAACATAATCGATTTTCTGTTTTTCAGTCAATCTTCTCACCCCCTGCGTTTTCTTTTAGAATAAGTTCACTGTTCACTTTGAGAAGGATTGATTGAGCAGCTGCGGAAACCCTCGAGCGCAGATCAGTAACCAAATTAGGGTTGTAGTAGTGAACCATGAACACGGATCCGGTAACGCGGCCATGCAGCAAATCGATTTCTTCAGGTCGAAGCCATTTAGTTGTAAAACTAGCATGGTTCTCTCTAACATCGCTGAAACGCTGCGGAATATGCTTACGCTCCAAAGCCCTATTCTTCAAGTGATTCTCATTAATGAGTTGTTGCTTTCCAATGGATTCTAAAAGCTCCAGGGGAACATACGACAGAAACGCCTTCTTGCAGCTCCTTATGAAAGTCTCTTTGAAACGATAATGCTCCAAAAAACCAGTGTCTACATTATAGTATTTCTCAGCTAAAACCCCTTCCGCCGACAGCTGCACTATCAAGTTGTAAGAGTGGATTGCTTCACTAAGCCTAAGGCCAGTAACAGCTATGAAATCCATGAAAACAGAGTAGTCAGGACACGCCTCTTTGACGTCGCGTATCCACTTGAAAACGTCGTCAGGTTCCCGCCTTGCATTCAAACGATCAATAATCAAATCATCAGAACTGCGGCCACTCCAAGTTAACCCAAAACTCTTAACAAGCTGCCTATACTCCTCATAACGTCCCTGAAACTTCGCCAAAGCAGACAACGCCTTAACAACCTCAGACCGCATACTCGGCGACAACTGCTTAATCTTCGAAAGGTCACCTGAAACATAGCATTCTGAATACTGCAGCGACAAATTCAATAGTTGACTGCCATAATAACCCCTATAATGTATTTCATCAAGCGATTTCTTAAAAGCACTCCAATCTATGACGCTTTCACCTAAAGAACCCTGAAAAGAGCGCTGCCACGCTGACGACCCGGGTTCAAATCTCGGCGACCGCACCATTAATTTTCCTAAAGAGTTCCTCCGTCTATTTTTCTATCACAGCTTATTACTTTTTCGGCAGAGTACTGCTTCGCAGAACCTTGAATAATCTGACAGGGTTAGAGAAATTCTCAGGTCACTCTTAGCTATGCGCTATTATGCTTTTCACGCCTCAAGCAATCGTTAACACGCCTAATCAAAGCAAAACTGGAAGCATCTAATACTTTACTCCTAACTTCAGAACAGCCATGCGTGCCAAATTGATTTGGAAACATCAGGCTTCATCCGGAATTTCTTTTTAAGGGTCTTCTGACTTGGTATTAAACTGTAAATGGAGAAAGAACAAGATGACGGACATTCGCAAAGAAACAGACAGCCTCGGCGAAGTAGATGTTGCCGCCGACAAACTCTGGGGAGCCCAAACCCAACGCTCGCTAGAGCACTTCAGCATTGGCAAGGACCTAATCCCACGTGAGATGATTACAGCGTATGCCCTCCTAAAGAAAGCTGCGGCCAACGTGAACCACGCGGACGGGCGGCTCGACGACCAACGCCACAAACTCATCGTTCAGGTCTGTGATGAGATCCTCGCAGGCCAGCATTACGACATGTTTCCACTGCACGTGTGGATGACTGGCAGCGGCACACAGTTCAACATGAACGTGAACGAGGTAATCTCTAATCGCTGCTCCCAGCTCGCCGGCACGCCGCTAGGAAGCAAGACACCAGTTCACCCAAATGACCACGTCAACATGGCACAGTCGTCAAACGACACGTTTCCATCTGCAATGTGTATCGCGGCGGCAGTCAATGTGAAGGAGAAACTGATTCCTGCGATGAAGGCGCTACACGACGCAATCATGGTGAAAGCCGAGGCGTGGGAAGACATTATCAAGATCGGCCGCACTCACATGCAGGACGCGACCCCAATCACGCTAGGACAAGAATGGTCGGGGTATGCGGGCATGCTCGCTGACAATCTCGAGAGAATTGAGGACGCCCTGAAAGGTGTCTACCGCCTCGCGCTCGGCGGTACAGCAGTGGGAACTGGCATCAACTCGGCGCCTGGCTTCGGCGAAGCAGCAGCAACTGAAATCGCCAAACTCACGGATCTGCCTTTCGTAAGCGCAACAAACAAATTCACGGTGCAGGGTGCACATGATGCTCTGGTACAGCTCTCCGGCACGTTACGCACACTGGCAGTGTCACTCTACAAGATAGCCAACGACGTTCGGCTGATGTCCTGCGGCCCGCGGGCAGGCTTCGCCGAGTTGGTGATTCCAGAAAACGAGCCAGGTTCGTCGATCATGCCGGGCAAAGTGAATCCGACTCAGGTTGAGGCGCTGACGATGGTAGCCGTCCAGGTAATGGCAAACGATGTTGCCGTGGGCTTCGGAGGCGCGGGCGGTTATCTCGAAATGAACGTCTACAAGCCTCTAATTATCTTCAACGTGACCCACTCAATCACGATCATGGCTGACGGCTGCACAAACTTCCGCAAGTTCCTCATCGAGGGAACCAAACCGAATCTAAAGAGGATTAAGGAATACTTGGACCGCTCACTGATGCTCGTGACCGCACTTACACCGGTTATAGGCTACGACAAAGCGTCGAAGATCGCTCACTACGCAATGGACAATGACCTTACGTTGAAAGCTGCTGCACTAAAGCTGGGCTTCGTAACTGAGGATGAGTTCGACCGAATCGTAGATCCAGCGAAAATGGTCAACCCGTACGTTGCGACTGCGAAGCAATAAAAAGCAATAACAGTTCAATCAAATCCTTTACTATCAGAACATTTAATCATTTCACAGTGCTAACTTTTTTTAGAAAAGGGTTTGATATAAACAGCACAAATAAGCGTGGAATAGATTTAGTTAGGGATTCTTCCCTCAATAAGTAGTCGACAAGGTTTATCTAGGTCTGTATCTCAAGAGAGCGGCAAAGCCTCCCAAAGCTGTGAGCTTTGCTTTTTCTTCCGACTCTGTAGATATCACTTCAACCCTTGCGTCTGTCTGTGAAGCCGCATCCTCTAAGACATCTATTATGTCTTTCTCCTCCACCTCGTATTCAACCGCGTTGCACTTCTCGCATGGGTTCGATATCATTTCCTGTACAATTTGAGCCTTCTTCTTATCTACTATCTTCGCCCTTGACAGTTCGCATCTTTTGCACATTACAACAATTTCAATCATATCTGTACTATCTGTCACTAGTGCAACTTCCACTTCACCATTCTTAAGCGCGTTCAACACTGAATCTAAGCCGTAAATGGCCAAGCCGTCTTGCTTGCCAATATCTGCCAGAAGGCGCTGCACTATCATCTTTTCCTCTGGCGCACACATATTCTTCAGTGTCTCAGATGATTTGACAAGCACCTCTCTCACCGCTTCTCTTCCGGCGGATTGCGTATCAACTATGCCCAGAAGCGCATTCTTTAGTTCATAATTAAGGTAATCACCCCTTAAGAAATCCTGTTTCGTTGGACCCGGTCCTCCAACTATCAACGCCGTAACTTTATGGTTCTTAAGAAACGCTTTTGTAGCGTGCTCTGCAACCCTGTGGAAATAGTATGTGAGTTCCATGTCGCGTTCTCTTTCGTACCTCCTTTGGCTCGACCCGCCTTTTCCAGACTTTCCTGGAATCCCCGACGTGATATTTTCGATTAATTCGAATCGTTCACCACTGAGTATCCCAAAGCTAGCCTCCTTTGAATCCATGGCGACAAGCCCCACAACTCTTTGGGCTCTCAGCATTTCCCTTAGTGGCTCTAATCGGAAATGGTCGTCAACCTCGTAAAGATAGCAGGTAATCGGCTCTGGTGGGACGAGCTCTTCGACGTTCAAAGCTTCGCCTTCCGGATCGTTCGCGACGAAAGTTCCAGCAAATATCGCGAGTCCATTCTCTGGAATTTCCTTCTGCAGCTTTAGACGCTGGATTACATTCTTGAGAGCGTCTTGAAGGCGATCCCTAACGCTCTCAGATTTCATGACAGCAGAATCAGACTCGCACTTGAGGTTTGCGACTATCTCATCTATTGATTTCTCCCGAGGTATGTAGAGCGAGATGAACTCCATTCCTCTTCCCTCTTTGTCTGATAGCCACGCTATGAGCTTCCTCAGTTTGTGCTGTTTCACGGAATTAGTGGTTGCCATCTGGCATCCGTGAAAATGCGTTACTTTTTCACCAACCAAATTTGACACCTTAACATTCAGTTACGGCAGAGACTAATTTATTAGTTTTTCAGAATTAGAGCCAATTGTTTTCCGCTCTCAAAGTTTGGTTTCACACTAGCGCGCTAAGCAAACACTATTTAAGCACTTGACTTCATATTAACAAAGTTAGTGGCTGCTTTTTTAGCTCGCCGTGCTCTCCATAAAATTGATTAATATTTATCTTTGCTGTTATTCCTTAGCTTTTGCAACAGAACCTAAGCCTAAAAATGGCATACTTGAAAGCTAAACAGTCCAGTTAAGACTAGAAAACTCGCAGTTAGGACCATAAAGGTTTGCAGAAAGCCGGGAACTATTTTGTTTTTAGGTATTTATTTTAGATTCATAGGTTGCTTTCATAAGTTAGTTAAATAGCGTTCGCCATTGTGTGTTCCATTGGAATCTGGAGGAAAGTATTTGAAACAAATCGCAGAAAAAGATAGGAAAGAACTAGAAGCTAAGCTAGAGAATGTTTTCCAAGAGAAAATCTGTCAATTGCCGAGAGAGTTGCGTGAAATATTGCTAGATGACATGGTCACAGCCTTCGAAAATAGATTAAACGTGTTAAACCGAGCAAGCAGAAAAGACGATAATTAGTTGCATTCATGGTCGAAAACATTGATTAATAATTCATAAATGATTTATATTAAAAACTGGCATGTGATAAAAAAGAGGAGTAAAAAATGCGTCGCTCAAAACTGGAAATGTATGTTGATATTCTTTCGGTTCTGGCTCATAGAGGACCGCTGAAGTTAACGCACGTCATGTATAAAGCAAACGTTAACTGCAGCGTTCTAAAAGAATACCTTGACTTCCTCATAAAACAAGGGCTGGTCGAAGAACGTACCGCGGGAAAACAACGCGTGGTTTACGCCGTTACACAACGCGGCATAACAGTTCTGAAATACTTCAAAGAACTAAAGCAAGTCCTGCCCATAGTAGAGGAAGCACGAAACCAAGCGTTAATCCCATACTAAAACGCACAATTCCCTCCTTTCCATTAAAAATAAATTAACATTTTACAATATTCTTTTCGCGGTTTAACGATCTAAATTTATTAAATGTCGCGGTTATAATTTAGTTATTTGAAATAATTAGTAAGGTTTCGTAAGACTTAATAAATACCTTCGGGATTAAGCTACCAACTGTATATGTGTAAAACACGTCTGGGGGGACTAGTGATTAAGGACGAAATATTGACTAAAAAACCGATAACGATACTTGAAAAAATTGAAGAAAGCCTCGAGAGACTAAACCAGAAAATGGAAGTAATAATTGAAATCCAGAAGAACAGTAATGACCATCAAAGGCCAGCTATAACATTGCCTGATGCCTCTTTAGATGTTATGACGTTGCTTTCTATGCCGGATCACCTGCGGAAAACAGCTATGTCAATTTGCAGATGTGGACGAGCAACAGCTGAAGAAATTGCTGAGCAAACAAGTAGAGCTAGAGCCGTGGAAAGTGCATATCTTAATCAACTCGTAATTATGGGTTACCTTAAGAAAGAGCGTAAGGGAAGAAAAGCCTATTTTTACATTGAAAAGGAAACGCAAGGTTGAAAAACTATGAGCAAAATAATCGCTGTACATTCATATAAAGGCGGAACAGGAAAGACACTTCTTTCCGTAAACTTAGCAGCTACTTTTGCTAAAAACGGCAAGAAAGTTTGCCTCTTTGATCTTGATTTTCGAGCACCAAGCTTGTTCTCCATACTGAAAACTGAAAACGTCGAATACTGGTTTAACGATTACTTAAACAACAGCTGTGACGCCGAAAAAGTTCTTGTAGATTTAAGCAGCAAGATTTCTGGAGACGGCAAGTTTTTCGCTGGTTTAGCAAACCCTGCAACTGAAGCAATCCGAGACATGTCGTCAAAGGATAGAAAATGGGAGATGCGTGCTTTAGGAAGGCTACTTGCGCTTAAGGAAACATTGATTAAAGATCAAAAGTTTGATTACTTGTTCTTTGACACAAGCCCGGGACTACAATATTCCTCAATAAACGCTATTGTCGCCGCTGACTTCGTAATTGTAGCGACAACTGGTGACAGGTCAGATGTGGACGGAACAAAACGAATGCTAGCAGAGTTATATAACTTGTTTGAGAAGAAAACAGGACTCGTGCTAAACAAAGTGCTTGATTCATCAGCCGCAGCTAAGAAAACCGAAATGAGCAACAAAGTAAAAACGGTTTATCATGTGCCCATGCTGGGAATCGTGCCTTGTTTCTGCGAAATCCTAAGAGCTGAAGGCAACTTGATATTTGTCGAAGATAAACCTGACCATCCCTTCACAAAGATTATTGCTGAAATGGCTAGAAAGATTGAAAATAATGAAGTAAACTAGTTAGCCTTCTTCTTTATTTTTTCACGATTTCATAATCTTCATTCAATGGCTTGTTTGAGACACTGGCAAAGTGAGGTATACCTGCACTTTTGACGTAATTTTCACTCAATAGTGCTCCTACTATCTGTTCCTCATTTTTAAACTTGGTTTCACTTAGCCAAAAATTAACCTACAATCCTCTCCTCATTAGCTATTGATGTTCGCTAGCAAATTGAACCCGACCCTTCTCCTACACGCTAAAAAGTACGAGGAGAAAACAGAATACTTTTAGGTTATACGAGACTTCAAGATGACCGTTCCTCCGTTTTTTGACCCGCTAAGAACTCTGCGGTCTACAAAAATTGATTATACTAGGCGGCTCTAATCAACGTGAGCTTGAATGTTAGTTATGAGCAGATGTTTTTTTAACTTGTTTACTAACTTAAAACTGGAGGTTCAAACTGTTGGATAGATCCGCCATTATTATAGCTGAGGGTTCCCAATCCAAGTTTAGTGAAGACAAGGGTCTTTTGAAACTGAACAATAAACCCTTGTTAAACCATGTAGTTGACACAGTAAAAGGCATTGTCGGCGAAGTATTAGTGGTTACCAGTTCAAATGAACGTGCAGACCTATACGCTAAAATTGTTTCGCCTAATGTTCAATTTGTTATCCATGTTGACGATTCGAAAGATCCTTTAGCTGGCGCTTTAACTGGTTTTGAGGCTGTTCAAGGTAAATATTCGCTGCTTTTGCCGTTTGATGTTCCGTTTGTTTCCAGAGATGTTGTGTCTTTGCTCTTTGATTTATGCATTGGCAAGTCAGCGGTTATTCCAAGATGGCCCAGCAACCAAATTGAACCCTTACATGCAGTTTACCATACAGAGCAAGCGTTGGAAGTAGCTAAAGAAGCGTTAGCAAGCGATGAGCTTGAAGTGGAAGCAATGGTAAGTAAAATGCATGGGGTACGCTACCTTTCGACCTTAGTTATAGAACAGTTAGACCCGGATTTTCGAACATTCTTCAAAATCAATACACCGTTAGATCTAAAGAAAGCCATAACAATGACAAAGCCCAGAAAAACAAAAAGTCGACAGTGATGTATGTTCCGCGAGGCTTTAGCCGCCTTATTTAAGCTATTTAGCCATGCGTTAATACTTGAAAATGTATTCTTATGGTAGCGCAAAGAATACGTGGAATTAACTTGTTGTAGTGCCGATACAGCCACATCATTATTTATGGCTCGCCCTGTATCTATGAGTAATAAACGCATAGGATTCAATAAATCCAAAAGCGCTTGGCGAATGAACGATTAACTGAAACGCAAGCGACAAAGTTATGTTCCCCCTCTCTCTTCCGAACAAACCGTTTTAAACTTGCGCTAAGTTAATTCTTCATCTGCTAAAAATTTTTTAAAAAAGAGATGACAATTATGGAGTTTTGCTTAAAATGTGGTTCTCTACTTGTACCTAAAAAAATAAATTCGGGAAAACAAGCTTTAGTAATGCTAGTATGTACTAAATGTGAATTTAAAAACAAGAATTAAACAATAAAGTCATGGTTAGCAGTAGAATCATAGAACATAACCCAAAAACAGTGTGTAGCCGTCATAGGAAAAGAAGAGCAACTCAGTATACTGCCTACCTTACATGTCGATTGCCCCAGATGCGGGAGTAACACAGCTAATGTTTGGCAAGTACAAACCAGAGGATCAGATGAATCTTCAACTCAGTTTTTCCGGTGCCTCAGATGCGGCTTCACATTTCGAGAGTACACTTAACAATACACGCAGTGGAACGACTTTTTCCTCTTTGTTTTATTCAACCCATCTTGATATTGATGCTAGCTTGACACAGCCACATAGGTTAATAACAAAGTGTAGAACTGGACTAAGTGAGAGGTGAAATAACTTTTGTCCGAAGAAAAAAAGAAAATGTACTATTACTATGGAGGCAAAGAGAAAAAAGCTGGACAGTTAAAGAAGGAAACAGAAGAAAGCATAGTTCCTTATCAGCGAGACTTTGACAGGATGCGGGAGCGGTTCGATGATTTCTGGGGTATGCCACCGAGATGGAGACAATGGATGCACGGAAGATATGGCTTTCCAATGATGCCTTTCAAACAAATAATGATGCCATCCATTGACGTAGAGGATCGAGGCAAAGATTTCTGCGTAACTGTGGATTTGCCTGGCTTTAGCAAGGAAGATGTGAACATCGAAGTCGGTGAAGAATCAGTGTTGATTCACGCGAAAAAGGACCAAGGAGAAGAAGAAAAAGAGAAAAATTATGTTCGTCGTGAGAGAATGGCTCAAAAGTTTTACAGAAGACTTGATTTACCTGAAAAGATAAAGTCGGATGACGCGAAAGCAAGCTTAAACAGCGGTGTACTGGAGATTATCTTGCCTAAGAAAGAGCCTAAAGAAACAAAGAAACTAACAATCACATAAATTGAAAAAAACTCTTTCTTTTCTTCCGAACTTCCCATTTTGAAAACTTGGATTGCCATGCGTTAGACTAACTGTTTAACTTTTCATATATTCCTGTACTACTTTTACCTTATCGTTCATTGTACGCGCCTTATCTCTTCGATCATCTATCCTTAGTGTGGATAATACTCTTTTAACTCCCGTGGCGATAATGGCTTCATGGGCTTGGCGGATAGCTTCAAATATCGTGTCGAGATCTTTTGCTGCAAGGATGGTTCCCATGGGTGTTACTTCAAAGTCTAACCCTTTCACATTCTTTAAAGCGTTAACCGCAACTGCCACGTAACGACCAACACTGCTTCCCTTTTGACCAATGGGCATTATGCTAAATTCGGCTATAACTGGGTGATTTTTATCCAAGAGGAAAACCTCAAAATTGAAGTATTTGAACTAAGCATTAAAGTTTCTTAACCTTGATTAGGTGGGTTTGCGTTTGCCCGTTTCATCTTCCTTAATTTTCGCTCGGTCTCTGTTTTCGGGTGATAAAAATAATTGTCAAGATAGAGAAAACAATCAGCAACATTAAAGTTAATGCTGTGTAAGCTAAACCAATCTTAGACAGCAGAACTTCATATATGCCTACTAACCCAAATATTAGAAATATTGTTGCTGAAACCCACTTAAGTGTTCTCTGTGGAATATGTTTACCTAAAACAACTCCAGCGACAATTCCGATTCCATCCGCCACCAGCATGCCCAATGTTGCTCCTATCAAAACGCTTACTGCATTTTGATATTGAGCTGCTAAACTAATTGTTGCAAGCTGAGTCTTATCTCCGAACTCTGCAATAAAAAACGCTATACATACAGTTCCAACCACTCCAAACCGCGAAACTTTTTTATCGGCACTTTTAGGTTTTTCGCCTCTAAAAGTCCACAGTCCAAAGCCGATAAATGAAAGTGAAGCAGCCAGCGAGATTATATCTATAGGCACGATTGCAGTTAGAAGTTGGCCCACAGTTACAGTGATTGCAAAATTAGAAATTGTTGCTAAGAAAACTGCCAAAAGTACCTTGAAGGCGTTGTATCGTGTAGCAAAAGACATGGCTAAAAACTGAGTTTTATCGCCCATTTCCGCCAAAACAATAAGCGCAAAGGAAGCCACAAAAGCGACTATGCTGAAGTCCAACAAAGCTCTTCATCGTTTACCTGAATTTTATTGATGACAAATTTTGTTTACTTGTTTATTTACCTTCCACTTTCCACTAATATCATGAGGGGGGTTTAGCGATTTTTTTGTTGCTTAGTGTCTTCATCCACTGCTTAAACTCTGCGGAAGGCGGAAAGTCACAGTAAAGCTGCTTACGCTTGGATTCTAAGAACACATTGTTGTTGCCCAAGTACTCTGAAGCCGTCATAACGCTATGTCCCGACTTTGAAGCCTGCTGGTAAGCGTCAACTATTTTTTCCTTCCATGAATCGTCCCTCAAAGCGTGATGATCAAGAATAACCAAAGGTATCGTCTGTATAATGCTTTCCAGGTTCCTCAAACCCTGCTCCAGCTGAGCTACCTCAACTCGGAAGCCTCCAAGATAAAACGGAGGTCCGCCCATCATAATCACAGTCGGCTCCACTTTCAAAATCAGATCAAGTGTATGAGTGGACATTGGTCCCTGAACGTCAGGCGCAAACATGAACCGCTCATCTTCATGCTCCACAACTGCCATTACAACCCAGCCCAGCATTGAATCTTCAGAGCCATGAGCAACAGGTTCGGAAAAACGTAGCACCGTCTGCCCATAAGTGAAAGTTTTCCCGTCGGCTGCTTCCAGTTTTTTTGCGTATTTGCCTCCTGTTTTTTGAAATATCCATGCACGCTGTCTTTGGCTGGCGTTGATCTTTTCCTTTGGGTTCTTCATTAGAACGGTTTTGTCTTGGTAAATTTGCCGTGCGGTTTCGTTTGCTTCGGTCCAGTTAACTACCCAATCCTCGTATGAGGGCGTGTGATGGTCAAAGTGGTAGTGGCTAATCGTTACCACCTCAGCCTTGTCCGCGGCTTTTGCAATGCGCTTGCGTAGCCTAGCGATTGTTTGAAACTCTATGGGGTGAGGCGGCAAACTGAAACGGTATGGACAAAGCGATACTCCAGCATCCAAAAGCACAGTCACATCGGGTGTTTCGACTAATGTGCACATGGAACGGACGCCGAAGCTCTCTGCTGCCAACGGAGTAACCTTAATCTTGCCCAACAGGTTATTCACTTCTTCTTTTTCCATTATGCGTCACACTGAGAAATCCTTGCTATTTGGCTAACGTTTTGGGAAGTAAAATGGATTCCGCTGTTTTACCGCAGATTAGTTGTTGCGTCATGACACCACAAACAATTAAGTTAAAAAGCTACCCAGCATTTATCATGTGTAAAGTTTGATTTTTAGGAAAGATGAAACATGAATCAACAACCTAGCGTTAACAGAAACTTGGAGGTTGCGACACTTGCCGCCGGCTGCTTCTGGTGCACTGAAGCCGCGTTCAGCATAATAAAAGGCGTAGAAAGAATTGAGCCTGGCTACACCGGCGGCACAGTATCTAGTCCATCGTACGAACAGGTTTCGACAGGCACTACCGGTTACGCTGAGGCAGCACAGATATTTTTTGACCCAAAAGTGATTAGTTATCGGACAATTTTGGAGATTTTCTTCACCATACATGACCCTACGTCGCTGAACCGTCAAGGAGCAGACGTTGGAACGCAGTACAGGTCAGCCATTTTCTACCATAGCCTAGAGCAGAAAGTCACTGCTGAAAAACTGATTGATGAACTCGACAAAGAGGGCATTTGGGATAAACCAATCGCCACAGCAGTTGAGCCCCTGAAAGTGTTTTATAAAGCTGAAACCTACCATAAAGACTACTACAAGAAACATCCAAAAGAGCCTTATTGCCAAGCCGTGATTGCCCCGAAAATTGCCAAGTTACAGCAACATTTTATTGATAAAATCAAAGTGCCTCTATGATAACAGAAAAACCTCTCTCAAGCAGTGCCGACCAAGTTTTAAGGCAAATCGAGAAGGCAGCTAAAAAGGAGTTTCTGCCAATCGTTGGACCACATAAAGGCGAGATTTTGGCTGAGGAAGTTCGGAAGGCTAAGCCCTGGCATGTTTTAGAAGTTGGCACTTTAATTGGTTACTCATCAATTCTCATGGGCAAAGAACTCAACGAAAACGCTGAGATAGTTACGGTGGAAATCTGCCGAGGCGAAGCAGATCCTTAGCGGAAGATAAACTGTGTAAGGGCGCGGTTGTTGTTGCGGATAACGCTGGAATCTTCGCTGACCAAATGAGCGATTATTTGGATTATGTTAGATGCTCTGGAAAGTACCATAGTAGGTTCGTGCAAGTAGGTGACGATGGGTTAGAAATTAGCGTTAAATTTTGAGAGCTTACTGGCTAGCTGTTCCGAAATTAGTTCGCAGTTTATCTGTTTCTGGTTTTACATTGATTATGTATGTTAAACGGCTCATTGAGAGGTTAAAAGTTTAATGATATGCAGAGTGAGATGTAAAAGTAATTTTGCTATCCCTCTCAGAAATGCAGGTTGTGAATTGTTTGAAAAAAGAAAGGTAGGTTGATGAGGGTTTATGGTTGTACGTTGGCTGCTATGGTTGCTATGTCGCATATGTCTATTTGGTAGGTGCCGTGGAAGTCCATGTTTTCGTTGTAGTTAGGTGTGCCGGGTACGGCTCCATAGTCGTTTGAGATTGCTGTTAGGTCGGCTCGTGTTATTGTGCTGTCTGTTCCCCCGTTGATTATGTCGAATCTGTTAAATATCGTCGTTCTTTCTATTGTGTGGTGTACTGTGCCGTCTAGCAGGGGTATCCCGGTGATGTTTAGGGTGAACTGTGTCCATGAATCAGTTACGTTTAGTTGGCCGTATACTTTGGTTTCAAGACGAGTGATCTGGGTGTTTGATTGGATGTTTATTGAGTTGTCTGTTTTGGTTACTGTTCGTGTGATTGTGACGTTGTTGACGTTCCAGGTGCCGTTCATGTAGAAGTTGTTTCTCTGGTAGTCGGTGGCGGTAAAGTTAGCTTTGATTAGTCTTGCTGTGTAGTAGTTGTAGGTGGTGGTGCCGTCTAGGCTGATTTTGGTTGTGTTGGTCCAGATTGCGTTGGCTGAGTCAATCCATGCTGATGGGACTCCGTTTAGGCTTGTGGTTGCAGCCATTACTGTTAGGGCGCCGCTGACTGCTGGCGTCACTTGTGTTCCCCACGAAGTGATGTTGCCATCTATTCTTACCCAGCTGCTTCGTATCGGAATTATGGCTGCTGGAGGTACCGATATCTTAGGTGTGTTTTGGGGTGCGGCTGGACTGTTTGATGGCGCAGCGGTTGCGAATGCTCCTGCAAAGTTTAGGCCCATTAAAGCGATTGCTGTTAGGAGGATTGCTGCGATTATTGTTTTTTTCATTTTATTCATCTCAAGTTTCTGATTGCTTAAGATTCATGAGGTTAAATAAAAGCATTTCTGAGCTTCTTTTACTGTTATATTGTTCATAACTGTTTATTTCTGGCTATTATTGTTCATTTAGGTTTATTTTTGTTTTTTACCTTGGAATCTGTGTAGTTCATGCTGAATGAATGCTTTTTGTGGCAGAATAGGAAACAGATTGAATCCAGACCACAGATAAAGCTAATGAGAATGCGGCGGGCGCCAGATCTCTGACGCCTCCCTGCCCACAACATAGGATGCTAAATATCGTATTGGTAGGCACACGTACTGACTGATTGAAGGAAATGTTTTCTCAATCGTGGTCTTAAATTGTTGTTTATTGTTGCATTTGGATTTTTTAGTGTTTTCTTTTATGTGGTGTATCCTGCTATTCTAATTGTTGTAGGAATTGCACTTCTTATTATGCACTCTGCAAAAAGAAAAGAACTCCTGTTCATGCGAAAAGGTCACAAACCTTAAGAAGCCTTTAGGTTGTTTTCTGTTTCGGGTGGGCGATGACGACTCTGGCCCCGAAGACATAGTGGATGATGAGGATCTTGAGTGCGAAAAGCCGTTTGCGCCTAAAATTAGCGTGCTAATGGCGTAAGAGCCCACCTAACGCTTTTTCGCAATCTTGTTTACGCTACTTGGCCGCGGATTCAGCAATAGACTCTATGGCAGAGATATTTTTCAATAGCTCATCTGGAATATTAGGGCACTCCTTTAGATATAGCGGCGAGTTATACGATACCCATACTCTTCCATTGGCGTCTTCGAAAATAAGGGCTTTCAGCGGGAAGTCGATGGCAAGAGATGGTGCAGCAATCATGAGGGGAGTCCCTGCTTTCGGGTTGCCAAAGATAAGCAATCGAGTGGGATTCATTTTTAACGTTGCTCGTTCGGCGTCTTCACTAAAATTTATGGTAGCGAAAATTGTGAGTCCTCGTGTTAAGACATTGGACTTTAGTCGCTCGAATGTGTTTGTGAAAGAATGTTTACTAAGCACTTACACGATTCCATTCTTAATGATTGACAATCTGAGTCCCATTTTTGATTTACGTTGTGAAGTAATTATTGTTTTCCTACGTGTCAGGTTTTTGCCGCTTCTGAAAAGCATTTTTTAGTCCATCAATCATTTGTCTAGCGTTTACTGCAATCAGACAAACAATCATAACCAGCGGTATCCAGGAAGGAGTGTAAAATGGGGTGCTGTCGCCGGAGCTTAAAATCATGTTCAGAAAACCTTGGGCTGCCCCAGGATAAAAAACCAAAAAGTTGGAAGCAACAAGCGCTATTATCATGGTGCCTAACGCGTTTCGGAGTTTGTTCTTGTTGTAGAAAAGAAATAGCGGCAGCCCCAGAACGGCAAATCGTGGGTCAAAAGCCCCAAGAGCAAAGACGACACCTGAAAGAACTGGCCTACCCTTATAACCCAGATAAAACGAGACAAGCAAGAGAAACGAGAGTAAAATTTTCGCTTGTCCCTCTGCCCAACTCATAAAGTAACTCACCGATAAACCTCTACCAGGCATCGGATAGGGCAACAGCACAACAGCCACTATAATCAGGAAAGCGATAATCGGGTTTTTTTTTTCCAGAAGCTTATAGAGTAACAACGCTATGAGGGGCAGCAGGGCAAACTGAACTGCGTCAAAAACCCAGAACGCCTGATAATAACTAAGGTTAACAAGGGGCGAAATTAATAATAGAAAAGAGGGCAAATATTTGTACGGCGTTAAGGACGGATAAATTGCTGGCTCGCCATCAGCTAGGGGTCTAGGGGTGAAAATCTGGGAGAGATTATGGAACATTCGCCAAGCCGCTATGTAATAGACTGAGAAATCCCTTGGCAAATCTGCTCCTCCAAAGTTCAGGGGATGAGTCATGGTTGGGTAAGCGACAGAGAGCGTATAGAAATTCAAGATGAGGAGGATAACCGTCGCTAAAGTAAACAGCAGTTTTTTTGACTTGAGGGAATGAGCCATGCCAAACCGATTTAATCTACTTCTTTAATCGTATTAAGCCTTCCACTTACTGGTAGTTTAACATATTATTCTATTCATGGCTAAAGCTTTGTCTCTTAAAGCTGCATAAAAAGACGATTATCTTTTGCTCCGGGGTTTCTCCCACAAATCAAGCTTTTCTTTCTTAAGCTCTGTCCTCTTCTTCTGCAAATAATTGTACACTGTATGGTGCTGGCAGCCCTCAATAATCATTTGCACCGCGTTATGTGCAGTATCGACCTGCTCAAAACTGCCGATAAGCCCGACGGTGTGACCGTAAACAACTACGTCGGCCTCTGATAACTCTTCAATTAGCTTTCTTGTTTTGCCTTCAGCGCCGATGATTCGGCCCTTTATACGTTTAATATCGGATTCCGAACGCCCAAAAATCACTCGCAAATCTATCAAGTCAAAAATTTCATCTTCGTTGCGTATCAAACGGAAGGTTACTTCTGGCGTAAAGCCTCTGCCGATGGCTGTTACAACATCTTTTGCTTTTAAAAGCAAGGATGGGTCTGTTGCTTTTTCTGAGAGCGTAAGGGTTATGCTCCCTTCACTGTCAACGTCAAGCTTAACTTGTAACTTCTCTTCTATATGCTGCTTTACTTTCCCTTCGGGACCAATAAGTATTCCAACGCGCTCTTTCGGAATCCTAACAAACGTGTCTAAACCGGCCATTTTTAACCAACAACCATCTTATGAAATTCTTCAACTGGATAAACCTTAACGTTCAACCGACTAAAGAACCTATTCAAATTCGTTAAATCCCTTGTCAGCATGAAGTCAGCCATCGGATGCTGAATTGAAACAGACTGGGACATGTCAAAAATTACTGTCTTGCCCTTCCACATCATTATATTGTATTCGCTTAAGTCACCATGGACAAGTTTAGCTTTTTGGTAGAGCCGCTTCACATAAGTAACTAGAAAGCGGTAAGTTCGCTCCGGATTGGCTGGCGGCTGCTCTTTCAGCGATGGGGCACTAACGCCGTCATTACCAATAAACTCCATAACCACAACGTTACTTTTGACAGCGATGGGTTTCGGAACAGGAACCTTCGCGTCCATAGCTTCTTTTAAGTTACGAAACTCTTTTTGAGCCCAGATAGCAATCAGTGACCTTGTATCACGTTTAATATTTTTGAAGCGGGGGTCGCCTTCAATATATTTGAGCATGCCTTTCTTGAACTCGGCGGACGAAGTTAAGTAAATTTTTACTGCTAAATCCTTGCCTTCCTTGTCTGTACCCCAGTAAACCCGAGCTTCCTTGCCTGAACTAACAACCCCATTGAGCTCATAAAAAACGCCGCTGTTGAGCAGGTCAAAAACAACCATGCGTGTGGTTTGGTCAAAAACCTCCTCCACGGTGGCGTGCTCCTTTGTCATGTCATGTGTTAGCATTTTGTCTCTTCGTTCCACTCTTCTTTCGGTATGCGCAAGGCGTTCTTGAGCTTTTCTGGACATAATATCTAACTTTGCTAACTGCTTCAGGCTATTTAAAAGCAATGAAATAGTAAAAAACCGTGGTATGCTTGACTTAAAAAAATATAAAAAACAACAAGGTATGTCGCTGTTGACAGAATAATGAAGAGAAAATCGTTAAAATTTTGAAAATTAAAGGGTTAAAATGCCCTTGCGTCGTAGCGTATCAGCTTGTGAATGTGTGTAGCGCCAGACGACGTCCCCGCGTTTGTCAGTTTGAAACTCCCAAGGTGAAACGATAACGATGTCGCTTTCACGAATCCATACTCGCCTTTTCATTTTGCCTCGGATTCGGCATAAACGTTCAGCGCCATCTTGGCACTTAACCATGATTCGGTCAAAACCAAGCAGTTTCACAACTACGCCTAAAACTTCGCCTTGCCTAGGATAAACTAACTCGCCGATTGCGCCTTCGCTTAACACTTTTTTCTTTCCCAAACAGTAAACCTCTATTTTAGATATTTGAAAATAATCGCTATACGTGCTTAAAAGCGTGTTCATTGAATTATGCAGATTTAACGCGAAAACCTGACTTCCTAGAATCGATAAGGCATTATAAGTCTTTTTAACATATTTCCCTATAGCAAATGGTCTACCCCCTCCACACTTTTAATTTTGCTAGAGACCTTCAGTTGCTAAATTGATACCCTACCCCGCCTTTAGTACGTTTTTCAAAAACCATTTATTATTCTCACCAACTAGAATACCAGGTTAGCTTCCGTTTGAATTCGCTGGTGCTGGTTGATGATTATTGGGGCTGTTGTGTTAGCGGCTGGCAAATCTGAAAGAATGGGACAGAACAAGCTTTTTTTGAGCTTGAATGGGAAGGCGTTAATAGATAACATTTTGGATGCAGTGGTAGCTGCTGACATAAGTGAGCAGGTAATTGTGTTAGGACATAAGCCTGAGCAGGTAATTGAAGCCATAAAGCCAAGGCTGAGCACGCTAAAGATAGCGGTAAATGAGGCTTACGGGCAAGGGATGACTTCTTCTTTTCAAAAGGGGCTACATCTGTTGCCTGACGTGGATGCGACTTTTTTGGTGCTTGGGGATGAACCCATTTTTGACCCAAACATTTTGAAGCTAATGATACAGCAGATGGAAAGCAGTCAAGGTAAAGCTTTGATTGTGAGTCCAATTCATAAAGGGAAGAAGGGGCACCCGCTGCTTTTTCATAGACAACTCTTTGGAGAAATACTGAACCTTAACAGCTCTCAACCTGTCCGTGACATTGTTCATAGGCATGTGGGGCAGCTGTTTACAATTGAGGCACCCCAGTGGACTATCATGGATATTGACACTCCTGAAGACTATGCCCGGATTAGTGAGTTAATAAAAACTGGCAACTGGGTTCTTTAAGGCTCTAATAGCCTGTCATTCTTGCTGTTTCTTTGGGATTAGATGATTTCGGCAAGTATGCTTATCCCGATTTCTTCAGGCGTCTCAGCGCCTATATCTAAACCTAATGGAGCATGCAGCGCCTTCACATGTGCCTCGTTCACGCCTTCACTTCGAAGCCTCTCAGTAAGAATTTTAGCCTTCGTTCGGCTGCCCAACAAGCCAACATAAGCAGTGTTCTTTTCAATCACGCTTTTTAACGCTGTATAATCGTGTTCGGGTTCGCCGTGAGCGATAACTATGAAATCTTTTGAGCTTACCTCGAACGTTTCGAGGACTTGAGCATAGTCCCCAGCGATGATGTTTTCAGCCATGGGGAACTGTTCTTTTTTGGCTAGTTCGTGTTCATCGTCAACTATGACTATTTTGAAGCCTACAATGCTGGCTAGCTTTGCTAAGGGCAATGCCACGTGACCCGCGCCTACTAGCACTAGTCTCGGGGCTGGTTCTATTACATCAACAAGCACGGTCAATTCGCCACCGCAAATCATGCCTGTTCCAACTGTACCCGCTTTCTGGCTTTTACTCAGATTGAACGTGACTTTTCTTGACTTGCGCTCCTTTATGGCTTTCAAGCATTCATCGATTAAGGCATGCTCAACGTTGCCTCCGCCTATGGTACCATAAGTTTTTCCCTCTCCGCTGACAATCATCTTAGCTCCAACATCGCGAGGCACAGAACCTTTTTTCTCAACTACCGTGCACAAAGCAAGACTTGTTCTCCTTTCTAGTAAGCGGGCTGCTTCATTTAAAATCTCTAAATCAGAAGGCATATAATCCACTAATATATACAATCCGAAGATATCAATTTTAGGCTAGCGCTTAGTCGTATTATTCGAGGAGTTCTTGGGGTTTAACTGGCGTGTGCCTTATGCGTTTGCCCGATGCTCTTTCTATGGCTCTGACAACGGCTACGGGTACACCAATCGTTGGGGCTTCGCCTAAACCTCTAGCATGATTTGGCATCTTCGAGGGGTGCTCAACGATTTGAATTGTGAATTTGGGCATGTTTTCGGCGATTGGTAAGCCTGCATCGAAGAGGTTTTTCGTTAGCAGTTTGCCTTCAGCGTCATGCACGACTTCTTCATAGAGCACTTGGCCGATGCCCTGTATTGTTCCGCCGATGATTTGGCTTTCAATCATCTTTGGGTTAAGTGCCCTGCCAACATCGTAGCAGCCAGCGCATTCTTTCACAGTAACCATACCGAACTTGTCGATTTTTACTGTAGCAAGGACTGCGCCAAAAGAGTTCAATTGTACGTTTTGGTTTTCAAAAACCTCCGATGTGTAATTGCCTTTTAGCAAGTTTTCTAGTGTGTAGTTTCCTTCCTTGTTCTCTACTTGCGTCTTCAGTTTTCGGGCTGCTGAAACGATTGCTGCTCCGCCGACAACGGCGCTTCTGCTTCCCCAAGTTCCCACACCATCCTTAAGCATGCCGGTGTCGCCGTTGTTCAAGGTTACTATGTCCTGGGGGATGCCGAGTTCTTCATTAAGCAATTTCTTAACAAAAACATAGTGCTCTTGACCGTGCTGGTTTCCGCCTAGCCAAACGTTTACTTTGCCCTCTTGAACATCTATCCGTGCAGATTCTCCCCCCCAAACGGCAGAAAGTAAAACGAAAAATCCGAGCCCCGCCTTCTCGCTTTGCGCCTTTTCCCTGTACCTTAAGTCTAAGGTAGCTTGCTTAAAGAATGGGCGTGAAGCTTCAATCTCCAAACCCAATGGGGATTTGAAGTTCTCTGTTGTTGTATTAATAAGGCGAACCTCGTCAGCTTCCATTCCAAGTTCATCGGCCAGCAAATCCATCATGCGCTCCCTAAAGAACGCTGCTTCAGGTCTGCCTGCGCCTCGGTAGGGACCCTGCGGCGGCTTGTTGGTCATCACTGAAGTTGCAAGTACGTGTGCTTTTTCAATACCATAAGGACCAGTTAACTGCATACCAATGAAAAACGGCGACATCGACCCAGCGCTTCCGCCAAAAGCACCCGCATCTACCAACACTTCACCACGCCAAGCCGTCACCTTGCCATCTTTGTTGGCGAATAGCTTCATCTTGCCACGTACTCCTCTGCCGGGCTGGCTAGCGGCTAAGTGCTCACTGCGGCTTTCGATCCATTTTACTGGTCGTTTGTACTTCATAGCCGCGTAGGTTGCAATGACATATTCAGGGTAAAGCGCGCTTTTTACACCGAACGCGCCTCCAGTATCTGCCTGAATAACCCGCACCTTGGACTCATCTAGCTTAAGAGTCGATGTCAAACCATCTTTAATGCCGAAAACCGCTTGGGTGGAAATGTAGACGGTTAATTTGGAGCCGTCGTAATCTGCGATTAAGCCTCTGGGTTCTAAAGGGTTATTTACGATTCGTGCCACTGAAAACTCATCTTCCAAGACAACGGGTGATTCGGGGTCTTCAAAATCTGGGCCCAGCCATCTTTGCGTGATAATGTTTGATTTTGTTCCCGCATGCAGAGGGCTGCCTGAAAGAGCCTCGTCTATGGTCATGATGGGCTTTAGTTTTTCATATTCTGCTTCTACTTCATCGAGTTTATCTTCAGCGACGTAACGGTCATCTGCAAACACTGCCGCAACTGGTTGACCGACATAGTTTACAGTATCCTGTGCAAAAACGGGGTGTGCGGAAGCAGGGTTTATGGGTCCGCCCCAACCTTCCCCTCCACCGCCCACAACCGCTTTTAAATCACTTTGGTTCAAACCTCCTTTTACCGAAAGTACCCGTGCCCGCGCGTGAGGGCTCCTAGCTATCGCCATATACAGCATATTGGGCAGTTTGATGTCATCCACGTATTTTCCGGCTCCTCTAACCAACAATTTGGACTCGCTCACTCTGTGTCACCGCCTTTCTTTCTCATCAGGTCTTTAGAGTACTTGACGGATTCTACAATGCCCCTGTAACCCGTGCACCGGCATAAGTTGCCAGAAAGCATCCTCTTTATTTCTTCATCACTAAAGTCCCTGTTTTGGCTTAGCATCCAGTAAGAAGTCATAATCATGCCGGGCGTGCAAAAGCCGCATTGCAGTCCCTGCTTTTCTATAAACGCCTTCTGCAAAGGATGCAAGTTACCGTCTTTTGCCAGCCCTTCAATAGTGAGTATTTCCTTACTGTTTGCCTGCACGCCTAGCATAGTGCAGGATTTGACTGCTTTGCCGTCCACCAAGACTGTGCATGCACCACAATTCGTAGTATCGCAGGCATTGTGCGTGCCTGTAAGCCCAAGGTCTTCTCTGAGCGCACTCATAAGTAACCGCCTCGGCTCTAATTCAAGCTCAACAGGTTTCCCGTTTACCTTAAAACTTGTTTTAACTTTTCTCATAGTCACCCATCACCGCTCTTTTATACGAAACCTCTAGCGCGTCTTTCACAAGGATACCTAACGCTTTGCGCCTATACCCTTCCGACGCAGTAACGTCTGTAACCGGCTTTGAAGCGTCTACCGCCAACTTAGCAACGTTATCCAGCACAGCTGCATCAAGCGTCTTTCCTATGAAAGCCTGTTCTGCTTTTTCAGCCCTCAACGGCTTAGGACCAACAGCAGTCATTGCTATCCTGCATTCAGAAACCGTATTATCATCCGCAACCGAAACATGTGCTGCCGCGCCAGCTATGGCGAAACCGCCAGAGCCCTTCCTGACTTTGCGGTAAGCACTCCCAACCCTGCCGTCTTGCAAAAGTATCTGGATTTCAGTAAGAACCTCATCAGGCTTAAGAACGGTTTTAAATTTGTCTAAAAAGAATGAATCTGAGTGGATGGTTCGGGTTCCCTGTTTACTAGCTATGGCGAATGACGCGTTTAAGGCAAGCATCGTCGCTGGCAGGTCATTTGCAGGGGCTGCATGGCATAAGTTGCCGCCGACAGTGCCCAGGTTCCTGACTAATGGGTCAGCGATTTGCGATGCTGTCTCCTTTAGAATAGGCAATATCGCAGCAATCTCCGGGTCATTTTCTAAAGTACTCGTAGTTGTTAATGCGCCAATTCTATGCATTTTTTCTTCTTTGCGGATGTAATTAAGCTCTTTGATGCCCGTTATATCTACCACGTTTTTAAGAGAAAGAGCTCTCAGCTTCAAAGCAGGTATCAGGCTCTGACCGCCTGCCAAAATTTTCGTCTCAGCGCCTAATATTTGAAGAAGCTCTAAAGCTTCGGCAAGATTCTTCGGCGAAAAATAATCAAAAGGTCGAGGATACATAATAAAGACTGCAGTAGAACAGAAAGATTTTGCGAGATATAAATACTAGTTGGCACTCTTTTGATTTAATTTTTGATCACTTGCCCGTATGCTCTTTAAAGCGCACAGATTAATGGCGACGGCTATCAAAACTCGCAAGTCTTGCTGTTTTCAATCGGCTATCCGTTGGGAAGTTTATGTAAGTTTTTAAATCTCAAATAGAATTATCATTTGCATGGAGCAATCGTCAAGTGTCCTACCACTTTAACATCCCATACCGGAATAATGCTAAATTGAAGCAGGTTATGGAAAGAATAAAAGAAGATAAGAAACTGCAAACCTACTGGAAATGCGCCAACGTAATGGCGATAGAGCTCATGGGCTACACCGACCATGGTCCAACACACGTTAAAATTGTCGCGAACCTTGGATTAAAGCTTCTCCGGATTCTTGTCGAGAAAAAACTCATAACACCTAGCATAGTGGAAAATTATGGGATGCAAAATGATGATGCTGAAGTTGTTGTTGTTTTAGGCGCAATCTTCCACGATTTAGGCATGATTGTCCAAAGGTACAAACATGAAGAGTACAGTGCGTTTTTAGCGTTAGAATTTTTAGAGAAATGTTTACCGCCAACATACAATGAAGAACAAATAGCAATAATGACCTCGGAAGTTCTCCACGCAATCGTAACCCATGAAGAACCAGGCAGCAACGAACCGCCACATAGCAGAATATTAACCAAAGAAGCAGGCATAGTAGGCATTGCTGACGCATTGGATATGGAAGCAGGAAGAGCCCGACTCCCCTTCCAAGCTGGAAAAGTGGACATCCACGCCGTCTCAGCGCTATCTATCGAAAAGGTAGAAGTAGAGGTAGCGGAAACAGGTAAACCAATTGTCGTAAAAATAAAAATGTCAAACTCAGCAGGAGTATACCAAATCGACGAGCTGCTAAAACCAAGAATCATCAATTCAGGACTCGAACAATTCTTCCATGTTATAGCCGAAATCACAGGCGAAAAAGAAAACAGAATAATCGAGAAATTCGAAATCTAACTTTTTTTGAAGTAGCCGATTTATCCAGCTGTGCCGTAGCCGCTAACTGTGACAACCGCGTTTGTAGAGCTGGAGCTTGATTGTGCATCAATCACAACGCCTAAAATTATGTCTTGCGAGGGATAAAGCTGCATCATTTGGTCGTTACTTAACCAGCCTGCTCCACTGCTGATAAAGGTTTGAGTTACGCCGTTTGAGATAACATTGTCAGCAAATTCCAAGCGGATTCTTACGGTGACCGTCTCGTTATTGGTGAAGTTGCCGTCAACTTGAATTTTAGGTTCGAAAGTGAAAATTTGAAGCGGAAGCGTTTGGATAGTTACGTTAGCGCCATACTGGCTATTTACGCCTACTGGAACATTGACATTTTCCCTTTCAAAAGCGCTGCCGACTCCAGAAATCCATATGCTGTAGGGGTTATGAATGCTGGCTGTCCAATTACCTAAAAAGCTGACGCCTCCATCGAGAGTTGGGGCATAAATACAGGTTTGTCCAAGATCTATCGCGAACATGTCATTCGGTACATCGGTGAAGGACTCGAACACTACTCCAATTAACAAGGTCTGGTCCATTGAGCCTTCATCTAAAAGTCCAGTTTGGTTAATTACTTCATCTTGGCCCATCCACATTCGGACATCTTGCAGTTGACTATCTGAAAACGTGGCCAGCGGCTCGATGTTGATGCCTACGGAATTGTCCCTAATGTTGAAGAAGCAGCTGTTAATTACTGTGCTGGCATAGGAACCTGTAGCGTTGCCAGTAGGCGTTCGGAAAGCAATGCCTTCAGTGGCGTTTATAAAACTGCAATCTTCAATTTTTGTGTTTTCACTCCAAGTGTTTGTATTAGCTATTTCGATGCCTGTCGAAGTATTTTCGAAAATCATGTTGGAAATCGTTGTTCCAAACGAGTTTTCAATTCTGAGGGTTCCATTTATTATTGTTAAGCCTGAAACAGTTGCGTACTGTGACGTGGTATAGTTTTCGCCGTAAATGATTATTTTATAGCCGTTGCCGATTATGGTTGCTCCGTTACCGACGATTTTAGCATTCATTTTATTGGAAACCAAAACGTTCCCGCTTAACGTGTAAGTTCCAGGGTTAAGGTAAACTGAATTTGCCTGAGCAAGCGCCGTATTAATAGCAGAAGAAGCACTTCTCGATACGATTGTTGTAGAACCAGTTAACATGTTTTTTAATTGGTAATTATTGCCGTTTTGAGAAACAACAAAATCGTAACTTATAGCATTGGAATCGGCAGGACCGCTGGGTCGTTCAAAAATCATGTAAGTGTTAAATGCAGACAGCGCAAGCAAAGCTACAAGGAGAACGGCGATAACACGTTTAGAGATAGTTATCTTTGAGTTAGCTTGCATCTTTGAGGGCTCATGTAATTTTAAAGTACATGTATGAACCATCATTAATTAAATTTTATGATAATATACAGCATATAAGAACCACCGTCTTTGTTGCAGATGATTTGTAGCAATTGGTCTTCCAGCATCTGCCAGTACGCAATCTTCTCTTAGAAGCAACCATTAGTTTAAAATGATTCAGGCAAGAAGAATTTTATGGCTACATAAAAGTGTACTATGCAATTTTAAAAAGAACCGAAAAAATTTTGCGATTTATCCGGAGCATGCTTAGAGTTTTACTATTTGGGCGTGTTAGCAAACAGTGGCGACGTCCTGAGCATCTCCATCGCTCCCTTTTTTTCTGCATCCGGAGGAGCTCATAAATGGCTGAAATCAGGCCTGACTCAGCGGATCCTGGACGCGGCAGCCATGGCCGTTTCATCAAAGGTTGGAAGGGCGGCGGAAGACCCAAGAAGATTTTCAAGAGTTCAGCTGACACTCAAACAGCGATTTGTCTCACCGATACGGAGCGTCAGCAAACATATGCTCGCCTGCGATTTATAGAGCGACGTTTCAGAGAGGACAAAATCAAATGCCCTCAATGCGGCAGGACTGAATCAAAATACTTCACGTATTTTGTAGAGAGAGGCGAGAACGGTAGCATCTGGCTCCTCTGCAGGAGCTGCAGCTACAAAATGGAACTCAGAGAGGAGAAGGATAATGAGATTTACATTCTGCCTCTGCCGAGCAAGTTATCGCCTGAAGACAGAGCTCGCATCGCAAGGCAACACGGCAAGAGCTAAACCGCCCGCCGCATTCTTTCACCATTTTCACCATTTTCCCACGTATACTATTAGATGAGAATATGACAACAACAACGTACTATGTATTAAGCGCCAAAACCGGAAGCAACCAATATGCCAACCAATTAGTCTCTCAGGCCCTCGCTATCGTGGTGGACAATTCCACACACTTAGTAACAAGCGTAACCGAAACAACGCTCCCTGCATCTTGGCCAGTTTGGGACGCCTCTTTCACTTAGGAGGAGTAATCTTTGGAAATTGAAATAGCAGACCTAACTGATGAAGACGTGGAATTCATTAATTCTAAGCCTGAAGGCAGCAGCCGGACGGCAGCACTCGTTTTCTGCATCGTAAAAAAGCAGAATCCAACCATAACCTTTGAGCACGTGCTTAATCACTTGCGCGAGTGGGGCCACAGCTAAGAGGTGAAAAAACACGCCAGACAACAAAAATGAGAATTATGAAAGTATTTTCAAAGCATGGGAAAGCGCATCGTTTGAAGCAAGACTGATAAACCCAAAGCCTGAGTACCTGCTATATTTCAACTCAACAGAGGACCTGGCACGCTGGATCAAGCGGCTATGCGCCCAGCCTTTCGCCACTGAAGACCCAGCAAATTCGTTAGCTGTTGGCTACGTTGACAAAACTCCAAAGAGACACTTTTACATGGCTCAAACCCATCTTTGCGAGGTTGAAGTGCATCCGCCGTCGCCATTGATTCAGTCACCAAACGCGCTATACCCACAGACCATAAGCACTGACAGTGAAAACAACCCCTTCAAAGGTGTGTCGTTCAAGTGAAAATAGGCAAATCTCTCTAATTGGTGAAGAAACATGACGACTAACAAAGAAAAATTGAAGCTGGACCTGGACAAAGTCAACGGCCAGGTCACAGCGTTACAGGCCAAGCTATCCAGTTTGCAGCTGCCCTCTAACGTTCCGTTAGATTGGCTCTCAGTCTACATGCATTACCTAAAAGCAACACAGGGCTTCGACTCTGAACTGTACAAAGCAAAACTTGCCAAACAAACCAAAGAATACAGCGCAGAACTCACTGGCCTCCAAAACCAGCAACGCTCATACGAAAATACTCTGTACGCTGCCGAGTATCCTGACCGCCTCTTGAAAGCAAAAGTCGTGTTCCAGGATTCCAACTTGCAAGCATTAAAAATCGATGGAGAAGGCCTAACATTAACTTGCAGCCGCTGCAGCGAAGTTTTCAAAGAAGTACCGAATCCAAGCTATCCCTGGATCAGCATTCTTGACCAAGAATACATTAAAGTTGAGTTTCGATGCCCAAAATGCAACGCCAAAATTCCAGTCACAGCAATCAAAAAACAGTGACACACCGAACAGGTCTAACCGAACAAGAAACTTGGAAATACAGTGCCGGATCTGCAGGAACAAAACAATCATGGAGCTTCTCCCCCAACTTTCCCCTCCGTGATTGCCTCCAATAAGTCCTGCATTTCCGGCGCCTCCAAGGTTGAAAGAGCAACAATTAAGGTAAAAGGTGAAAAAACAAAGTGAGCCAACAAGAAATTAACATATTGCTTCAAGCCCAAGATGAGGCCTCCAGCGCTATCGCTGACGCTGCAGATCAGATGGAATCCAGTCTCGCCGGGATTGGCACTTCTGCAGATGAATTGCAACGCAGTGTGGACGAGGCAATGAGTGGCGTTCAAACCAGCATAGCCGATGTTTCAGCAGGCAATTTGTCATCTACTTTTGAGTCTGCGTCTGCGAATATTGATTCTTCTGTTGATGAGATAGATAGTAGTCTCTCTGGAATTGGTACTTCAGCGGAAACCGTAGATACAACTGTTGGCACCGCAATGGCTGGTGTTGAAACGAGTTTGTCTACTCCTTTTTCCAATGCGTCAAGCGATGTGAGCGGTGACGTTTCGCAGATAAACACCAGTTTAGACAGCATTGGCACAACAGCCGACGAAACGGAAGACACCGTGAACGAAGCATTCAGCGGCATAAACAGCAGCACTTCCGGTGTACAGACATCTATGGGAAACATGACTGTTACTCAAGGCGGCGTGTCTGATGCAACAGATGACGCGACAAGCAGCTTAACAAGCAACGCAATGGCTGTTGGCCAGGTAGCGTCAAGCGGCGCTGTTCTCGTTATGGGAATCAGCAACATAGAAAACGCTCAAGTGTCGCTTAGTAGAGCTCAATTAACTGCAGAGAAAGCAGCGAATTCAGTTACGTTAGATCAGCAAGCTTACAATACTGCCGTCGCTGAATACGGTCCTAACAGTCAGCAAGCCCAGGATGCAGCCAATAAACTTAGCCTGGCACAGCAAACATCACAGGTTGACGCTGAACGAGTCAGCGAGGCCCAAAGAAACCTAAACAACGATTACATGATGACTGGCGTATCCGTTATTCCTACTGTGATCGGCGCAGTTACAGGAATAAGCAATCTTATGAAGGCTTTTCCAGGTATTAGCGAAGCAATGTCTGGTGCAGTTGACGGGATGAGTTTGTCTTTTGATGGGTTAGATACCAGCCTCATTGTTGTGGTTGCGGTTGTAGCCATTGGCATTGCAATTTATGAGGCTTACGAGCATTGTGCACCGTTCCGAGATGCCATAAACGAAATAGGATCAGTTCTGGAAGGCGGTTTTATGACGGCGGTTAACGATATTAAAGACGCGTTGAATTGGCTGTGGACCAACGTTTTGGTGCCTCTTGGAAGCTTCCTGGAGGACTCATTTGTGGACTCGATCAATGCTATCAAAGACGCTTTAAACTGGCTATGGGACAACGTTTTAGTACCGATCGGCAACTTCTTAGAAGGTACTTTTACGTCAATTATCAGCGGAGTTATGACTGTAATTCAGCCGCTTGTGGACGCCGTCAACACAATTAGCAGCGTGGGCAACGCTGTAGGCGGCGCAGTAGGCAGCGCTTTGAGTTCTGTTGGGTTGGCGTCTGGAGGCATAGTTACTCAACCTACTTACGCGTTAGTTGGTGAAGCGGGCCCTGAAGCAGTTATTCCCCTCAATGAGAACTTTGGTGACGCTCTTAGTGATCTTACAGGAGGCACAGCAGCTGGGGGATCCGCGGGGGGAGGCGCAGAAAACATCACTATCCAGGTGACGTCGACGCCTCAGATCAGCATCGCTAGCTTAAGCAACAACGCCAGCCTACAGGAACTCTTAGCGGTTCTCACGCAGGCTGTAAACACCGGGTCAGCCGCAAGCCTTGTAACTGCGTTTCGACAAGCATTTGCAGAAACAAAAAGGAGGAGAAGCTAATGATGTTCCCAAATCAAACGTTCTTCTATTGTAAACATAAACGCGGCAAAGAAGTTCTCTTCAAGATTGTTGAGACTAAAATGGTGCCTGTAGGCGACAAGGACACCTTAGAGATCATAACTTTTCAATGCCCAGATTGTAAGCATGAATTCCTTTACAAAATAAGTCTTTTGAACGCAAAACAGTTTCTTTCAGGGCAGAATCAGCCAGCACCTTACACCCGGTAACTTTGTCAACTGCTACGCGATATCGCGGCTTGCTGTTGTAGACGTGCTTTGATTTCTGCTTGAACTACATCCTGGTCTTTGCGTTCCCAATGATACTGGCCTGTTTTTTCCTCTGCTGGCGTAGCGCGAGCGTACCATTTCCAGATCCAGTCACCCCCCTTAGTGAGTAACCGTAAAACGTGGTATATGTCACTGTTTTTGTGCATGATTGCCCTTGAATTAGCAAACCTCAAAGAGTTTAGCATCGCTGATCTACCTAACCTGCTCTATTTCGTAGGCTTCTTTTCCATGATCACGTGTGAATTGTCGGCCCACATGATCACTGAGTCGCCTTTCTTAAGTTCCAGGTGAGCGGCTAATTCTTTGGGGATTGTTACTCGCACAGACTTCTCGTTTTGCATTACGCTTACTTCAAATTTTACTGGCATTACCATGACCTTATCACCAAGAGTACTCTATAGATACCTTTATAGGCTTCGAGTACTTTAAGTTACCTATAGGAGTACTCTAAAGGTACACCGAGAAGATGAGAAAAATGTTGGTTCAAACAGAAACTCCATATCAGAAAAAGATGCAGGAACTCTACGATAATTTTGTTAGAGCTCAAGGCCTGCCAGCCTGCGAAAACCGCGGCGTCAGCAAGTACGAGGAGGACCGCGTTTTCTGCTCGCGCGTCAATGACTGGATCAGTTGCAAGAACTGCCTCAACTGCTCGTTGGAGCGTCGAGAGTACGCGACTCAGGAGTGGTAAGCCATGATCTCTCGAAAGGTAGAATGGCGCGAAGAACGCGAAAACGGTGTTTTCTGGCCTCAAATCAAAGTTAAATTAAGCATCTCCCGGAGCGGCAACTACACTTTTGAGCACCAAGGCAAACGATACGTTTTCAAGAACCTGCTTGAAGGCACCGAAGTCTTAGTTTTAGAAGGCCGCAACTGGGTTAAGACCGGCAGAATCACCCATTACGGAGAAATTTTCTTAGGCCTTGGCGAAAGCTACAGCGAGATGATTGAGCGCCAGAATAAGGGCAAATCAGAGGAACAAATTATTGCTGAAATCAAAAGTTTCCTTCACCCGGTCGAGTGTCCCTCGCTGGATCGGACCCAGAAAACTCTTGATTCATTAAAAAACGCCAAGGAGGCCTAAACATTGAAGTATCAATGTGAAAAATGCCAAAAGACCTTCATCCACACTGCCAAAGAAACCCAATTATTAACTAATGTAACCGTAATTTCTAAGCCTAACGGTAAGGAAAATGAAAGCAGAATTATCCAAGACACGACTTTAGAATTTTCTGTTTGCCCATATTGCCAAAGCAAAGACTTCACCGAATACATTGAGCCTGCCCCCGTTCAAGAGGTCGTGAGCAACGTTTACATCTACGACCTAACATCAGGTCCACAAACTGAGTTAGATAGGCTTTTAGCGTTAGGCTACCGCATCGTAAACCGCTACTCAAAGCAATATCATCTTGAAAAGCCAAAGGAGGGATGCAATGAGTAAAGGAGACTTTGCGGATATCTGCCAACTGTATGATAGAACGGCGGTTTGGTTACGCGACTGCGCTCGTAAAGGTGACCTTGAAAACGTTTCTAAGGCACAAACCAAGATGGAAGAGTTAGATTTCCAGTTGTCTTTTGAATTCGGCGAAAATAGACTTGAAGAATTTGACACCCGGTTAACTCTTGACTGTGGAAAGGAAAGACCTGGAGGTGAAAAAGCATGAAGAAACTAAGAGTTTCCAATGAAGTATTCCACGTTTTAGAGGATAGGGCAAAAGTTAAGGGTTTGTCGGTTGCGGATTACGTTTCGTCTCTTTTTCCTTCGGAGGGAAGTTGAGTGAAAAAATGCGTTGACTGTGCCTCTTTTATCGGCCGCTGCCTGACTGGAAAACTCACTTGGGCGTCAAATGACGCTTGCGAGAGTTTTACTCCAAAAACTCAAACTCAACGTAAAGACGCGAATGAAAGGGTGATACTGAATTGAAAAACAGGACTAAGAAAGACATCGTTGAAAAAGCGCTGTCAAACTCTAGAAACCAAGTGGAGATTTGCCGAAATGGAGTTTGGCTTCCGGTCCCTGCAGACGTCTACCAAAAAATGATAGATCTGCTTCGTGCAACCGGAAACGGCCGCAAGCCACTGAGGGGTGACTGGCGCTTAGGGATAATACCTCAAAAGCACCAAAACGGCAAAGACTACGCGATTATCATCACAAGCGATGATGTCCAAGAGATCATAAGAGAAGAGGATGGCAACAATGACAGCTGAAGGTCTCAATTTTTCTGACTTTGAAGTTCAAATGCTTATCATCGAGCGGAACTGCAGCAACTATCGCATGGAACAAATCGACGAGCTCCTCAACCGGATCGGCGAAGCCAAAGGCCTTCAGGATGCTGCAAAAGCAGGCGAGAAAACAAGTAAGCCTTCAGGTCCTTCACCGGCCGCGGTCCAGGAACTCGCGTTTACAGCGTTGAAGTGGGATCCGCAGCAAGGCGGCAAAATCGGCGACTATGAGATAGCAACGAAAGCCGGTAATGACCCAGCCAAGTGGACAGCTGCACACGAGATTCTCAGTGAAGTCAAAGCAACGATCAAGGACCGCTACCACGGCCAAGGCTACCAGTACAGCTACTGGCTCTACGATTCAGCCTTCAGCAAAGAGAAAATTTATCGGCAAAAACACAAAGACAAGGCCTAACTTTGAGGTGACAATTTGAAACAGAGAAAAGACGCAACTAACCGAAGGGGCTTATCCAACGGTTTTCTCACTGAATTAGCCGTTGAGATCCGGAAGGCCAACGAAAAGAATCACATATGCCACACTGAAGAAAACGATGATTCTACTTCGCCGCCAACAAACTTGCTGAACGAGTTAGCTGTCGCCATCAGGGAGGCACGCGATACTGAAGCCAACAATGAGACTTGAAGGTCCTAGATCAAGGAATTTTTAACGAGCGAGGTATTGCTCGGATATCTATTTTTTGAAGCGTATAGTCGTTTACGGCTTTGTGGAGTGCTCGATGAAATTGCATTGCGTTACTTAAGGAGTCTCGATCGTGCCCAAAGCCCAAAGTGAACGTTTGTTTGAAGGTTTGCACTTTAAACAAATGTGTGAATGGCGCTGATCCAGCATTATAGATTTTTCCGATAGCAACAATGTCGCTCAGAGGGACGTAGCCGCTTGTTTTTTTGTGAGCGTTGAAAACTAGCAGCCCCTTGTCAGTGGCAACATAATATTCGTCGACCAAAAAGGCCTTATGATGATGCAGGAAATAGATGAATTCCTCTGGCTTTAACAGGGAACATGCTTCTGGGTATTTTCTTCTTAAGTCTTCTTGGACAAAAACAGCCTTTTTCTGGATCTGCTTCAGGTGCTCAACGTCTTCGGTTAGCACTTCTCCGCATTTAGCGCAGAACCAGGAGCCGCTGGCCACCGGATTAGCGCATTTAGGGCAGCTGCTTGTTTGTTGAGGCGTCAACGTTGTTTTATCCGGAGTAAGAATAAGGCTTGCTCCGCAAAACTCGCAGTTCATGCTTTCCCGTGGAATCAACGCTCCACAATTCGGACACTTCAACGCTACAATAGCCATTTTCCCACCAAATCCCTGTTAGTTGATTACGCTTTTAATTTTTGCGTCTCTTCCGTCCGCCGGGAGGTTTAGCTTAGGCGGATCCTCCTTCTCCGCGAATATCCTCACGGCTCGTTCCAAAAACTCTACGTCCCATAGCTTATCGTTTAGAATTTTTGTAGCGAATTCGCAAAGCTTAGCATTTGAGTCTTGGCCTTTCTCAGATAGTCCGCCAAGGCCATAAATAAGAAAATGCTCCGCGAAATCGTCCATTAGATTCATGCTTTCGTCGTTACGGGCCAAAGCGATGTCTTCTTTGATGCCCGATCCATAGCTGGGGTCGCCAATGTATTTAGTTAATGCTTCTGCAAATTCAGCAGCCTCTCCAATCGCTGGCGGTTTGCTCAACTGATATTTTGCTTCACCTAAGAAATATCTGAGTATGTTTGTATCTCGTTCATAGAACCACTTGATTTCTTGAAAAAGAGGGTAGTTGAGAAGAACGCCTTGGCTTTCAATGATTTGAAGAAGCTTTTTTTCAGATGGATCAAATTCCTTGTGTGACTCTCGGTAAGACTGCGAAAGATACTTGAGCAGTCCTTTGAAGGTCAAAGTGTAGAGCGTCCTTGGACCACCCTTTTGCGACGTCTCAGTACTCTTAAGTTGAACAAAGCCCTCAATGCAGAGTCGCTTGATAGTTTCGCGTATTCCGCTGTATGGATACTTTGTGGCGGTTTTTAGGTCAAAAGGGCTTAACGGCACACTAGCTATTGCTAATCTTTTGACTATTTCCTCAGAATATTTCATTGTAGTCTTTATTTTTAAGCCATCTCCGTTAATAACGGTGTTAACCGTTTGAAACGTACACTTTCGTTATATATAAAGGATAACATCAAAGTTAACACGGTGTTAAAAATTTGATACCTGAATATGAGCGAATGATCGGCTTTCGAATCTCAAAAAAAGACTCTGACGTCATTGAGCATCTCATAAAAAAAGGGCAGTTCAAATCAGTAACCCAGATCGCGCGAACGGCCCTGATAGAATTCCTGGCTAAATATCCAGAGATGACGCCGGAGGTTTCCTGTGAGTGAGCGCCAATCTCCTACTAACCTCTGAAGCGGATTCCGGAAGTCAAGAAAAATGCTGCGACTGTGACACCTGGGCGGGCAGATGTCTCCAGGGTAAGAAAGGGCGAATAGCAGCCGATAAGGCCGGCCTATTGTCATGTGGCAAAATCAAAAAAGGAGTGGTTAATTTTGGTTAGAAAGGACGGAGCTGAAGCTCGGAAAGAACGAATCGGGCAAATAGCCCAAATGGTGCAAGCTTGTCTTTTTCAAAACAAAGAAACAGGCGAGATATCGCTTCGCAAAACGCTTGCAAAAATAATGATCGACACCGGACTAACAAAAGATAAGGTTCTGGAATATCTGCAGTTACTGAACGATGCAGGCCAATTTGAACTTGACGAGAAGAATGAGAAGATAACAAAGGTCCAGGTGTAACCTCTTGTTTGGGTGTGAGTGTGTAGCGGGTGTAAGAGAGGGTGTGTATATGGCGGCAACTCAACGAACCCCCGGCTTTCCTGATCCTATCTTCGGCAAAGATCGGGTGTATGTGTGTAGTGTGAGTGTGTTGTATTGTATTGGAGTATGTGGTAGAAGAGAGAAGAGAGAATCAGAGAATCAAACGAACACACACATACACACTCTCTTATACCCAACTCTGAAGGAGGCTTCTTAGATGCCTGAGCAACTTCCAGAAACTACCTTGCAAGACACGGAAAACAACAATTCAAAAACATCCGAACAAGCCTCAATTTTAACAGCAAAACCAGAAATCGGCTTAAATCAAGCCGTAAAAGACAGAAAAAAACTCTTCAGCATGCTTGACGCAGTGCTTGAGACTTGTAAATTGAAATTTGACAAGCAGAAGGCGTCGAATGGAGATCGGCAGCGGTGGGCTCGGATAATAATTGCTGGCGCTGCGGCCTACAATGATCTTCTCCGAGATGCTGAGTTGGAGGGAATCGAAGAGCGGTTAGGCAGGCTTGAGCGTGAGAAATGGAAGTAACTGGTAGGTAACAGTTTAGGAGGTTGAAAAATCAAAAATGAATGAGAGATTGAAAAAGAGACTTGAAGCAGTCGAGCAGAAACACAATCCGGACGCTTTGCTTGTACTCTGGAATCCAGATGAAGTTGTGGTTCTTTGCGATACCACTCAATCGCCTAAGCTATATGAAATTCCGAGTTTAGGCAAGAAATTGAATGAGGCAGAATATCAAGCCTGGTGCAAAACATTGGGGCCTGATTGCAAGTTGTTCGTGATTGAAATTTGGCTGAATCGTCCGGAAGGCTGTGTAGATGTTTAGGAGGCTTGTATAACTCAAATGGTTGAGGTTCAGGGAAAACCGATCGTCGCTCCTGGCATATTTGGCAGTAGCCTTGGCGTCGACGTAGTTCCCCTCGACGCCGGCGCCGAGAAGACGGTCCCAAATGAACCTCAGCCATCCACCTCAAGCGCCGGATCCTTGTGCCCTAACTGCAGCTCCTCAAAGACCTGGCGTGACGGCCTGCGCTACAAGGAAGAGAAAACAGTCGAGGTTCAGCGTTACCTCTGCCGGACATGTGGCTTTCGCTTCTCTGACCCATTCGAATGCAGAAATTCTGGCAAGGTGTTAAATACAGTTACCACATTACCTAAAAACCGCCAAATATGCGTCGAGGAGACGAAAAACTTGGTTCCTATCGCAGAAAAGCAAGAACTGCGAGGGGATGCTCAGAAAGTCAACGTAGAAGCGCAAATAGTGAACTACCTGATTCAGCTGAAGAACAACGGCCGAAGAGAAACAACGTTAGAAGCCAGAGACTGGCAGCTGCAGCGGCTTGTCAGGCTAGGCGCAGACCTGAATGATCCGGAGAACGTCAAGAAGACAATCGCGTCAATTGAGAAATCCGAAAGCTACAAACTACTACTCTGCATCGCTTACGAGGGATTCTTAAAAGCTAACGGCAAGACCTGGCAGCGTCCAGAGTACAAGCAAAGCGAGCCCTTACCGTTTTGTCCTCATGAAAGCGAATTAGATGCTTTGATAGCCGGCTGCAACAAGAAAACATCAACGTTCGTAAAACTGCTCAAAGAAACCGGCATGCGCCCAGGCGAAGCATGGCTAAGTGAATGGACCGACTTTGACTCTACAAACCGCACCTTCATATGCAAAAACCCAGAGAAAAACAGTCGCCCAAGAGCCTTCGATAACTTAAGCCCGGAGCTCTGCCAAATGCTGAAGGCCCTGCCACAAAACAGCCAGTACATCTTCACCTGCAGACGTCAACCGGAAGAAACCAAAGAGGACCGCAAACAACACCTCAAGCATTCTAAACGCCAGAAAAGCATCCTGTTCAAGCAACGGTTCAGAGTATCGTTGAAGCTGAAGAATCCACGGATCGCAGAGATCTCTTACTGTTCATGCAGACATTGGAAGGCGACGCAGCTCTATCACCAAACCAAGGATATCCTGTACGTCATGAAGTTTCTTGGCCACCGAAACATCAAAAACACGTTGGTTTACATTGACTTGGAAAGGCTTGCTTATCCTAATGGCGGCGACGATTACACGGCAAAAGTAGCAATCACTCAAGAAGAGAAACTCGCGTTAATGGAAGCTGGATTCGAATTTGTCAGCATGGACCCAGATGGCAAACAATACTTTAGGATGCGGAAATGACTTTGACCGAAAAAGTTAACAACACGTCCAGAAGCATGTTTAGAGTTTTACTATTTGGGCGTGAGGTATGCCTTCTATGTTCAGAACAGCGTCAGGATGCACATAACCCTCTGCTATGGCTTTTTCAACACAGCATTTGCCTACAAGGTTCACTATGGTTGAATTATCAATCATTCCCATAGCTTCTTCAACACTTGCTTTTCGACCATTATAAAACTCGCCTTTAATGTGGAAAACGATTTTTCCTTCCCGAAGTGTCCTGCCGAGCAATTCGCAGTCGCAAACAGCTAATAGCACGTTTCTACCCACTTGCTTGAGGTTTACGTAGACTTCCAATTTTTAGCTCGCCTACAACTGTTTAATAGATGACTTTGCACCGCAAGCGTTGCATACTAGAAAGGATAATCTTTTTTCCTTTACAATTCTGGTATCAGGACGTTTACAGATGGGGCAAACTACATAACTATCTAAATATCGTTGCAATAAACGTTCAAAACTTTCGCGGCGAAATTTTCCTTGAAAGATCGCTCTTGAATCTTGAAAGGTAGCTGCGGTAGCCATTTCCCGAGTTAAGAACTTTAAAATATGCTGAGGATCACGATCCAAAGCATCAGCCGTTTCCTTGAAATTTGAAATAATCGTTCGCATGCCAACAGTATTGACCATCAGTTTTGGCAGTTCCAAGCGTTCATGTTTTGCGGAGACTTCTGGCATCTGAGCGCACGCCTTCTTCAATAGGTCTTCATAATTAAAGGTCATAACTCACCCATCTCGTCAAATAACTGTGCCAGCTTATATTTAAAAATTATAAAATGAAAGTAGCTGTTTACCATGCCAAACTACATATTTTGTACAGAAAATCATTATAAATGCTTATGCAACAATGTTCATAAGCTTAACAATACTAGAGGGGCTAACATAAATGTCAGAGCAACAAAAACCCATTAAAATAGAAGACATTAATCAACAAATTGAAAAACTAAGAGAGCAAGCTAATACAGCAGAAGTTCAAATCAAAAAGCATATCGAACAGAGAAACCAGTTAAACGACCAAGTAAAGAAAACACATCAAGAAATTAATGAATTGAAAACCGAGCGAGACACCATAAATGAAAAAGTTAAGCTACTAAAACAGCAAAGAGACGAAATCAGAGCTAAAACTACACCAATCACCGAGGAAATAAACACCATAAAAGAAAAAATCGCTGAACTCAAAAAGAAAGTCCCCCGCGAAAGACAGCAGGACTTACAAGAAGAGCTTGACGCAATTGAATGGAAGATTCAGACAACTTCTCTTGATTTGCAAGAGGAAAAAGGGCTAATTGAGAACGTCAAGCAGCTCGAAATTTTACTTAGCAGTTACAAAAAAATAGACCGCAAATACAAAAAAATCAAGGACTTATTAACCCAACGCCAAACCATTGAAGCCGAAGCTGACATCTTTCATAAGGAATTAACTAATTTAGCCAAGAAAAGCCAAGAAATACATTCCCAAATGATTGAAAAACTAAACTCCGCGAAAGTAAGCAAAGCTCAAGCTGATAGCCTACATCAAGCTTACATTAAAACGAAAGAAGAAATTCTTGTTTTTCAAGTTAAAATAGCGGAATTGACTGGGCAATTACGGGGTTTGAGAGCTTCCATGAGAAAGGAAGACAAAGCAAGGCAAATAGCGACTCAGCAAGCTAATAAAGAAAAGCAACAGGAAATTAAAGAAATGCAGCAAGCAACTAAAGAAAAACAGCAGGCTATCAAAGAAAAGCTTGGAGCTGAGGCGAGGGATAAGCTGCAGAAGGGCGAAAAATTAAGTTGGAATGAGTTTCAGCTTGTCATGGGCGACGATTCTGAAGATGATGAACAAACACAAGCTTAAAGTTGAGTGGCAGTATTAAGGGAATAGAGATGTAGATGGCTAAAAAGGAAACGCAAGAACAAACGCAAAAGCGTATCCTAATCCTATGTGTCGATCGAGATGGCGATATTGAAGTAAAGACAGGAATAAAAACGCCTCTTCTTGGAAGAACCGCAAACTTAGACGGTGCAGTTTCCTTAGCCTTAAAAGACCCCGAAGAACCAGATGCAAACGCCATGTTCGAAGCCATCCGCCTTTATGACAGGTTACAAAACGAAAAGCAACCGCAGGAAATTTTTGAAGTCGCCACGATCTCGGGTTCTGAGTTGGGCGGCGTTAGCGCTGACAGAAAATTGGTTGCTGAATTAAATAATTTACTAGACACTTTTAGTGCAAACGAAGTGATTTTGGTCAGTGATGGTTATTCTGACGAGGCAATTTTACCTCTTATTGAATCCCGAGTACCGGTTTCGTCAGTGAGACGGCTAGTAATAAAGCATAGTGAATCAATCGAAGAGACTGCTGCGGTCTTCACAAAATACATTCGATTACTAGTGGATAATCCTAGGTACGCGCGTATGGCTTTGGGTTTGCCTGGATTACTAGTTTTTATTTTCGGTGTTCTTTGGGCTATTAACACTTTCGTTTACCCGGGCGCTATTTACTATTACGGAATTGCCATTGTAATTGTTCTAGGCGGTTTCTTACTTATCAAGGGCTTTGGCATTGACAGATCAGCAAAAGAACTCTATAAATGGGTAAAAGATTATTCGCCTCCGCCTCTGCCAATGCAAATGTCAAATTATATGGTTTTCGCCGGAATCTTGTGCATCGCTGTCAGCGTTTATCTTGGAATAGCAAACGTCAACATTAATGCCGGACCGTTTCCCAGTGCTTTTGCTGGATGGCTAGCAATCACTCCAAGGATAATTACGTTCTTCATTAAGGGTGTTGAGGACCTTCTAGTGGCAGGCCTAATCATAATTTTTTCCGGGCGAAGTGTACGTTTATACTTTGAGAGAGACTCAAAATTACTACGCAATATCGCTTTGATAGTTACGGTTGCATGGTTCCGTTTTATCCTCGAAGCAACAGCGAACGTAATCTACAGCATATACAACTCAGAAGGGCAGTCAATAGTGACTCTTAGTAACCAGAATTTTTCAATGTTCATTTTTTCAATAATTGTAGGTATTCTGATTGGCATTGCTTCTGTACTATTAATTTTCATAATTGGCAGGTCAGCTAAAGGCTTCTTCCAAAAATCCGAAAAGAACCCAATATCAGAATAAAATTTTTCCCAGTATTTTAATCTGGATTAGGGCAAGATTTAATTGAAACAGTCAAAACTTTAACTATAAAGCAAAGTTAAAAAGAAAAACCCTTTGAAGAATTGTTTAAAATGCGAGGTCACGTTTAGTGCTTAAAAAAATGCTTTCTGTCATTGGCGCATACAAAATGTATGAAAAATGGCTGTGGCAGCAGGTCAAAAACGGAGTAAAACCCGAGCATATCGCCATAATTTTAGATGGAAATAGGCGCTGGGCTACAGAAAATGAGCTTAACCCATGGCTGGGGCACATGCAGGGCGCAGAAACGGTTGAGCATCTTTTAGATTGGTGTTTGAAATTTAACGTCAAGTTCATAACACTGTACGCTTTTTCGACTGAAAATTTCAGCCGTACCTCTCAGGAAATACAGGAGATCATGAGGATTTCTGAAGATAAATTCCGTAAATTGTTAACTGATGAGCGTATTCACAAAAACAAGGTTCATGTGAAAGTGATTGGTAGAACTAATCTTCTTCCAGAAGGCTTACGGCAAGTAATCATTAACATGGAAAATGCCACTGCACATTATAATAATATATTTTTGAATTTTGCTTTCGCTTACGGTGGAAGAGCCGAAATTTTAGATGCTACTAAGATTATTGCGGGACAAGTTAAGGATGGCAAGTTAGAACTAGACGATATTAATGAAAGTTTGTTTGAGAAATATCTGTATACTTCCCACATGACTAAGCAGGAGCCTGACTTGATTATTCGAACTTCAGGTGAAGAAAGAATGAGTGGTTTTCTGCTTTGGCAATCTGCATATAGTGAACTGGTGTTTTTGGATGTTTATTGGCCTGATTTTCGCTTTATTGACCTTCTTCGTGCCATTCGAACTTACCAGCTGCGCATGCGCCGCCATGGCGCCTAGAAATCGGTCAAGCACGTTTTTTTGCGCTAACTATTGAGATAACGTCTCTGTCTTTGAGGATGGCGTCTTCGCCGATTTTTCTTTTGTCTCGGGCATCGATGGCGTAGATGAAGCTTTCTCCAAGTTCTGTGTGGATTAAGTAAGCGAACTGATGCGCAGTTGTTCCTTTTGGAATGAGGTAAGCGTCTGGCAAGACTCTGCCATTATGGTCAGAGAAGTGCTCTAAATCTTCCACAGGATAAACGGTTATCATGTTAAGAAGTTTGAAGTAAGCCCTGGTTATGGCGTCTTGGATGCCTGTTGAGCCTTTTTTTTGGAGCACTTTTTCACGTATAGCTTCCAAGGCCTTAATCTGGGCTTGGGATAGTTTTTCCGGCTGTGTTATCTTAAAGTTGCAGTCGCCAGGCTTATAATCGATTAATTGTTTTTCAGCAGCACGCCTAAGTGCAAGTTCAGCTTCTGCTGAACATGGAATAACCATGTAATCAAGTTCCTTCATGCGCTCCAAATTCGCTTCGGCGGTTGGCAAATCAATTTTGTTTGCAACTATCAGCATAGGCTTAGAAATTTGCCTTAGAACATCGACGAATTTTAAGAAGTCCCCGTCACTCCAGCTGGTTGGTTTATCTGGGTTCAAGCCAGTTCGTTTGGCTGCTTCAAATATGTGGCTGCGTTTTATGCCTAAGCCGCTGAGTCGTTCTTCAAGGGGGCCAAAGATGCCTTTTTTGTCTGATTCAGCTGTTCTCGCGATTTTTATCCAGTCCTTTTTGAGTATGCTCACCATCCACATTGTAATTTCGTGCTCAAGAAACTTGACGTCCTCAAGCGGGTCATGCTCACCAGGTTTGCATACCCGCCCTTCGCAGTCTGTTCCACCTGAAGCGTCAACTATGTGGATAAGCGCGTCTGCTCGGCGTATTTCGTCTAGGAACTGGTTTCCTAAGCCGCGTCCTTCCCAAGCGCCCGGAACAATGCCTGCAATGTCGATTAATTCTACGGGAACAAGCCTAACTCCATCAAGGCACAACGAGTTTTTAGGATTATCTTTCACTTTGAATTCTTCATGAACGCAAGGCGTTCGTACGTAGCCAACTCCTCTGTTAGGCTTAATTGTAGTGAAAGGATAATTGGCTATTTCAGCCGCTACCAAGGTCGATGCGCTGAAGAATGTGGATTTTCCCGTGTTCGGTTTCCCAACGATCCCGAGTAATCGTGAATAAGACTTTTGCATCTGTTAATTCACGACATAATGTTGTTGCGTGTAGGGCTATATTATTTGCGCTTGTGAAAAAGGAAATAGAGGTCTTTTGTTGTACAGAAGACTAACACACGAGATTAACCGACATCGTAATAAGCAAGACACCAGATAAAATTAAGAAAGCGTCTAAGGGAAAAAGCCAAGTGCATCAAAATCACCTATCAAAGTTTCTCGTAATCTCAGTCATTTCTTTGTTTATTATAAGCTGTTTTGCGCCGCTTGAAACAACCTCAGTACAGGCAGATGCCCAATGGGTGGCTCAGCCCATGCATATTTCTCAACTTGCCGATCCTTTGGGTTTCTCAGGCTATTCTCCAAGCCAAATAAGAGCAGCCTATGAATTGCCATCGTCAGGAGGCAACGGAACCACAATCGCGATAATTGACGCCTATAACACGTCAAGCATATGGAACGATCTAAAAGCGTTTTCCAGCAAATTTGGTTTACCCCCTCCAACATATAGCAACTTTGAAATCTACAACATGTCAACAAACATACCTACAAACGCTGGCTGGGAACAAGAAACTTGTCTGGACGTCGAGTGGGCTCACGCCATCGCTCCAAATGCTAAAATACTGTTGGTTCAGGCCAAATCTGATTCTTTTAATGACCTTCTCTCAGCCGTTAATTATGTTAGAAATCAACCAGATGTTGTTGCTATTTCTATGAGTTGGGGCGGCCCCGAATTCTCCGACGAATCCAGCCTTGACCCACTGTTTACCAGTAATTACGGCGCGGTTTTCTTTGCATCCTCAGGAGACAGCGGCTCAGGAGTGATTTGGCCATCTTGCTCACCGAATGTAGTTGCTGTTGGAGGAACTACACTTAACCTTAACATCACTGATGGAACCGTAATTTCTGAGACTGCTTGGAGCAAAAGCGGCGGCGGAGTGAGCGCCTATGAACCTATACCAACATATCAAACAAATTTTGATCTTAATACAACTAATCGTGAAGTTCCCGATGTTTCTTATGATGCAAATCCATCAACAGGCTTTTCGGTATGCATTAATTCTCAATGGTGGATCATCGGCGGCACAAGCGCAGGACCACCTCAGTGGGCAGCAATTCAAGCTGATGGACTTTCGGCAACAAACACTAACCTCTATGCTGATGCAAAATCAGCTTACTCTTCTTACTTTCGAGATATCACTTCAGGATCAAACGGAGGCTACAATGCAACCTTAGGATATGACTGTGTAACAGGATTAGGTAGCCCTTTGACAGATGATTTTAGTCCTTCTTCCAACCAGACAACTCCGCCTTCACCGACGCCACTACCGACACCAATCCCAACAGCTACTCCGACTCCTTCGCCATCGCCTACTGCTATTCCAACGCCAACGCCAACCCCAATTCCAACTTCAACGCCTGCCTCTACAATGAGTCCAACACCTGCACCTTCACCTACGTCAAATCCAACCTTAAGCTCGACACCGAACCCAACAACTGCCCCGACTCCAACGCCATCGACGATCCCAACACCAATACCTGCAACAACCTCTTCAGCTTATTCTACCCCAAGCCCAAGTCCTTCTCCTTCTCCGAGCCCTTCACCTTCCTCAATTCCTTCGTCTACCCAAACTTCACCTACTCCGAGCAAGTCACCCTCCCCAGATACTTCAGTAGCACCTGAAGCGCCAGAACTGATTCTGGTATCCTTTATTCTGCTCGCCGTAGTGACCCTTTTACTTGCAGTTAAATACAAAAGAGCGTAAAGGAACATATTAATAACTCTCTTACGTTAACATGATACACTTTTAAGCCTGAGCAATTTACTTTCTGCTGGGTATTTGATGTGAAAATTGTCGAAGGAATCCATCAAGTAGACGGAATTAATGGACACGTGTACCTTGTCGAAGATGGTGAGAAGTTAATTTTAATTGATACAGGTATACCTCGAAACGCTAAAAAAATAACAAAGTATATCGAAGGTTTAGGTCGCAAGCCAACAGATGTCTCAACGATAGTGTTAACTCATTTTCACATAGACCATGTTGGCAGCGCCAAGAAAATGAAGGAACTAACAAATGCAAAGATAGCAGTTCATGAATTTGATGCGGATTACGTTGCTGGAAAGAAAGCGCCGCCTAAACCCAAGAATTTAATGTTTAAGGCTCTTAGCTCATTTTTTAAGGCTGCATCGGTTGAACCTGATTTGTTGCTGAAAGACAATGACAAAGTCGGCAGGTTGATTGTTATCCATACTCCCGGGCATTCGGAAGGAAGCATTTCACTGTTAGACGCCGAAAGAAAAGTCATGTTTGTCGGTGACACGATTAGGTTTATGAACGGCAAGATTACGGGTTCGCCTCAACAGTTCACGTTAGACAAGGATAAAGCACAAGATTCAATTGGAAAAATATCAACCTTTGATTTTGACATTTTACTTAGCGGGCATGGTCAACCTTTGATGTCTAACGCATCTCAAAAAGTAAAGGATTACGTTGTTACTTTGAAGTAGTTTTGGCTTCAGCTTTCTCTTTTAAACTATTTCCCTCAGAATAACTGTATTTTTGCCTCTTAATCTTAAACTGAGGCGTTTTCGGAGTTTTTTGGCTTCAATAATTCGTGTAGCGTTTTATGGCATTTGCTGCATTCGAACATTGAGTTTCCACATGAAGGACAAAATAATTCTTGCTTAAGCATTCGCTCCAAAAGCGTTAACAATTCCGCTTTATTCTGCACCTCAAGAGGACTCTCTTGCTTTAGAACTGGTTGCTCAGCAACTTCTTTTTTTGTTTGCGTATTTCCGCTTGAGGCGATTTCGCTGTAAACTTTGGCTATGCTTGCTTTTCCTTCGCGTAGCTTTTGCTTGTCGTCTTCACTTGCTTTTTCCATTATTTTTTTTCCTCTTTCAAACGTTCGTGTTGAGACGCCCGCTTTCTTGGCTACTAACTCAGTTGCCTTGGCTTTAAACTCGGGCTCAGCGTCATCTGGCGCTAACCCTAACTGCTGGTTTCGCCCGTTTTTGCCGCCCTTTGCCTGCCGTTTCTTTGCAAGTGCTTTTTCAATTTCAAGCAACGGCACTGCTAACTCTACGAGCTGAAAATTGTTTAGGTGGCGGCGCCTAAGGTTTGCTTCAATTACGAATTTTTTTTCAAGCAGTTTATCTTCAAACTTGTGCACTTCAAAATCTGGTTCAATGTCAAGTTCGACGCATGCACGGTACCTGTGGTGTCCATCTAAAACTTCCAAGTCCTCGTTCACTATTATCGGGTAATATTGTCCTTCTGCCTGTATCGATGCTTTGAGCTCAGAGAATTCTTCCTCAGACATTTTTGGCAACAGTTTTTCGTATTCAGGGTTTAACCGTAAGCTCATGGCAGTCGCCGTGTGGGTATTTACCTTTTGTTTGTATTATTATATAAGGTGAAGGGTTGTGCCTACGAGGAGAAGACGAGTTTCTACTTTTTAGCAGATGAAACTACAGCCAAATAATAGTAGGAGAAGAGGCAACCGCATTTTGCGTTGCAGTTTAGCCACCAGAATAATCGCCAGAAGCGTTTCTATGGGGGCAGTCTTGCTTAAAGCTAAGCACCTGAGAAATGTTGGCACCACAATCCAACAACATGTCCTTCTAATTCTTACTTGAGATTGCATACATGCGGAAAAACCCGCGCAACTTGCTTGGTGAATCATCAGTTAACTAAAAATGCGATCTGTTTTCTTTTCTCGCTCTTCGTAAATAATTATAATCTGTCGCATCCGGTAAATCTTACTTTTTCTCTTATTTTATTGTTTAGGGGTGTGCAGAATTTAAGCTGCCCCCGATCATGTTCTATTATGGAAGCCTGTGAGGTTGTCAGGCTTTTCGTCAACAAAGCGATAGTTCCAGCTGAGACTAAAAGAAGAGGAAACC
>JBEKNP010000015.1:0-50857 GCA_049522695.1 Bathyarchaeia archaeon
AAGAAAACGCAGGGGGTGAGAAGATTGACTGAAAAACAGAAAATCGATTATGTTGATGTCGTTATAGCCATACCTAAAGCCGTAATGGATTTCTTAGAAGCGAACAAGAAAAGCCTCGAGTATACGTCAGTTGAAGCATACATCAACTTAGGTGTACTCCAGATGGTTAAGGGTGACATTGAAGCTGGAGAATTCGGGGAACCCATCAAGATGTTAATTGATGGAATACTCAAGGAGAACTAAAAATATTCAAGCAGAAATTGAAAATTTCAAAGGAAAGTAGGGAATGTTAGGGGGTGATTGAATGAAGAAAAGAACTGAGCGCGATGTGATAGAGAAAGCGGCTCCGGAGTTAATGGGTGATCGTCACTTTGAAGTCAAAAAGAACTACGTTGAATTTAGCGTGCCGTTGGAAGTCTATGATAAGATTATGGAGTGGCTACGATTAGGAGATGATACGGTTCTGTGCGATCAGTATACGCAAGGGTTAAGCATAATGGGAACTTCGAAGAAAGGCAAGATTGTTCTTTTGAATTGGAGAGAACAACGAGCGTATATAGCCAGGGGCGGAGGTCCTGGAGATAACTGACCTTTCTAAGCTACTAATTACCCTTTCTTACCCTTTGGTAATTAACATGCACTGCAGCAAACCTAAAAATGTTCCACGTGGAACGTCAACTCTTTCTCTTTTTTGGTATCGTGCAGTTTACTATTTACACCACTTACTCTTTTTTGAGTAGCTACTTATTTTTAGTATAGAAAAACCACTGAGACTTTTTAGCAGCTATACCCAGGTCTGGGATAGTAAAATATGCTACTCACGATCATGGTAGCTCATGATTTGTACAAGCTCTTACCCATTTTATCTATGTCCACTAAGCCGATGTAGTAGTCCAGAGCCTTAAGCGTTAATCCGGTCCAGCTGTGTACCTGGGCGATTGTCCAACCTTCCAGGAAGAAGTTAGTTATCCTTGATAGCCTAAAGAAGTGTGGATAGTTGAAGCATCGCGCGACTATGTTGTAACCTGTCTTTTTGCTGTAGGGAAAAACAACCTTTCCCGGCTCTGTGTCTTTAATCGCTGAAACAATCAAATCAACATAAGGCGCTGCTAAAGGTATCTTTAACGGTGGCGTTTCTATGCCATGCTTTAACCGTTTGCCAACACTAAAAACTAGAGCCGTCTTTGCGATCTCGAATTGTTCCCGGGTAGCTTTGAGGGCTTCACTCTTACGGACTGCGCTATAAAAGAGAAGTGCAACAAAGGCCTTATGATCTTCCTTAACAAAGTAGTGGGCTTCCATTCCTTCAGTGAAATCTTTATCAGTTAAAGGAGTAGTTTTCTTACCAACTTTTCTATACCTTGAGACTTTGCCGTCATGGCTTGGATTCCAACAGTTATAATTTTTCTCTAAGTTGTTTTGCTGCATACTTTCAAACCTCGTTACCTTTAATTGTAATATAAGGTAAAACATGGAGTTTCAATCTACTAAGTGAACGTCTTTTTGCTAAAAATAGGTAAAAAAGGAAGTATAACCTCTCCTCTTCGCATGTTTGTTTGTTTGTTTACTTTAGGTTTGGTGGGTTTACTATGTGTATGTTCAAACGTCTCTGCCTTTCCTCCTCTAAACGCTGCTTTTCCGCTTCTCTCCTCGCTTCAGCTCTAAGTTTAGTTGGTTGCAATAGCTCATTGGCTTTTCGCTCGTTCTGCTTGATCGCATTAAAGATTGTCTGCTTACTCCTGTCAAATAGAACGGCTAAATCGTCATAGGTTAATCCGGTACAATTTTCGTCGTCTCTAAGTTTAGATTCAAAGTACATTACGGCTATGACGAGGCTTAAGGTATCCGTCATATTGTAATCAACCATTGAAGCGGGGTAAGCGGTCAACAGTTGCAAAAAGTAACTCTCTTCACATTCGCCAATATCCAAGCTATAGGTTTTTTCCTCTTTCAACTCTTTCAATTTGCGAAAGTCTATTTTGTCCTCAATTTTTTCTGTTGTCCAATATAGTTTATCGTACTTCTTTTCAAGTCTCGCGTAAAAACTGTTTATTTTTTCCATTATTTGCTGAGCTGTCAGTTTTGAATAGTCTGTTTCTCTTGGTGGTAGAGACAAATCGTCAATGTCTTTTAAACTTAACTCACTAATCCTCCTTTCCGACAATAAACAAGCTGTCATAGCATTTTTCGTGGTAACGCTTACTTCTATGATGTGGCGCGTTAATTCTTACTGGAAACTTGCAGACCGGGCAAAGCGAAGGTGAAGGTGTGCGTCTTGCTGCTTTGTAACCCATCAGATTTCAACCTTTTTTTCACCGGGACAAGTTAAGGGAGTGCCACGCATCCAGAGATTTAAAGCGATGATTCCAGGGCGCTTTATTTTTGATGGTTTGCGAATCGGCGCAGCGTATGTTTGGGGTGCTTTCATTTGCCGCTTCTCCTATTACCATGCAAAACAGCATAAGTAACCATAGCTGACGCGATAATAAAAACAATGATTATCAAAGGAGCAAGTAGGTTAGCGTATGTATTTCCAAGATCAAATCCTAAACCGCTAGATTGGATCGGGCTACTGGTTGAGCTACTGCTACCTGGCATAGTAGCATGAGGACCCGGTGTTTGAATAGGCAAATAAATATAGTCAGGTGTAGACGTCGGCGTTGGCGTTGGGGTTGACGTTGGGGTTTCTATTTCGTTTTGAAGTAGAAAACTTGTGCCATCACTCGACAAAGCAGAAGGAACATAATAGTTTGTGGAGTTACCCATTGGCATATTTATAATTTGGATACTGGAATTTTGGAAGCTGTTTATCGATCCTGAAACTCCCCGCATTGTTGCATAGCAGTTTGAAAAGGTTGTTTGCGGAAAAGATGATGAATAAAAGGATAGGTTTAGGCCTGGTGTACCCGATGATTCAGCTATCCACTCGGCACTGTAGCCCAGATAGTTCTCGGGAGTTACCGCTGCAGTGGCGTTAGCAGATGAAAATGTTGTTAAGTCTTGAACTGTAAAATTTATTTGGCCACCTTGAACAGTTACTGAAACATGTACTATATCTTCTATGCTTATGACAGGGTTAGGCGACAATGTCAGGAAAACCGGTGCCGAGGGTAAAATCTCGTAGAACGCAACTGCTTCACCACTTTGAAGGCAGATTACACCTATCTGATCTAAGTTTTCTATACTGTCGTCAATACCCACCCAATAACTCAACTCTCCAGTACTACCTGGACTAAATGAGGGAACAATAAAATCGCCGCTTACAGAAGTTATTACGCTATTGCTTTTCGGTAGAGATTCCAACTCGTAACCTGCCCAAATTGGAGAAAATTCGCCATTAATCTCGGTTTCTGCAGCTGCTAGTTCTGTGAAGAAGAAAGCCATCATGGAACCGAGCAAAAAAAATATCAGAATCAAAGTGGAAAATTGAATGATTTTTGAGTGCACTAAAAAGCCTTCTTACTTATCGTGACCCGCGCCGGGCCTCAAAAAACGGCCAATTCACTATTTTTTCTCTCCTTTGGCTCTTTGTATAGCCTTGTGGATCCGCCAATAATCCCGGATCTCAGGTGGGTTCTTGAACTGCTTAACTTGAGTGTCCATGACTGTAATATGCTCGGTTTTTGGGTTTAAATTTAAATTCGAGTCAAAATGTCCATGACTTAATAAATTCCAGCGTTTACGCTGCCCAGGATAACTATGTTTCTTTCCCTTATCAGCTCGAAACTCACGTTTACGCGGCCTGAAAGAATCAATAGAAAAATCAGCGTTAGCTGCCATGTTTAAGGCTCTCCCTTTCCTTCTTGCGATATAATATCGCAAGCTTTCTCTTTCGCAATCAACAGCTTTGCATATTCCAGGTCCGGGTACTTCTTAGCATAAGCAATCGCTCGAGTTCTCCAGTCTAAATCAGTGTGAATATCCCACTGTTCTAACATTCCCTTAAGAGCTAAGGCAGCACCGGTTAGCTTAGTTTTTTCGACTAAAAACAACTTCGTTTCTGTTGAAACTTTGATTTCAATTAGGGTTTTGCATGAAGGGCACATTAGGGTGTATGTGTTTGTTTGTATAAGTGAGTGTGTATTATCGTTGTTTGTTTCTGTTTCTTCCTTCTTCCTTTCTTCGCTCCATACGCTCATACACTACTACACACTCACACCCATTAATTCACACCTAAAAGAAGAAAAAACATCAATTTTATACTTCAAACGCTCCGATACACACTCTCTTACAAACAAACACTCACACCCTTGCAAGATTTATTCGGTCCTCTACCTCATTGATCTCAAAAACGCCTTCGTCGCGCTTTAATTCAAGGTACTCAAAGACTTTAGGCCGTGTCAGTCCAGTTTCGACCATGATTTTTGCGATTGTTGTTTTAAGACCTATGAAGCCAGCTTCTTTGTTTCGATTTAGCTCTGACATTACAATCCTTGCGACTTCAGCGATCCGGGCTTTTCTTGTTTCTGCGCCATCCATGCGAACCATTTAAGCAGTCACCTTAGGAGCTTTATAGAAATGACAAAGTTTCTGCATTTCTGGGGATATCGGTATAGCATCTGGATTATTTTTGCAGTATTGACACATTTTTGGAGTTACGTTTTCCCCAAGGTTTTTGCAGAAAATAGACGCGAATCTTACACCGCAATGAGGGCAAACCGTAGAACCTTTATCGCCTTGAAACTCACACATTCAACTAGTTACCTCTTTAGGAACTTTAATTTTTGTTCCTGGGATATGACCGCAAACAGGGCATTTTATCGGATGCTCAGTTCTCGGTATGCGTTCATGCCCGCACTTTTCACATTTTATTTTTTCCAGCTGCATATTTATCGTTAGCATCATGATGCAGGTATATTAACTACATTTTGCTGTAGTGTACTACAGTATAAAACTAAAATGAAGGTCAAAGATGTCAGTTAACCACTGGAAAAAACTTGATGCCAAAAAAACAAGAGATAAAATTAAAAAGCTGATTGCTGCGAAACCGACAAGATTTAAAGAGCTACTTATTGAGCTTGATTGCTCACCAACAACCTTAACCGGCCACTTAAAAGCTCTAAAAAAAGACGGAATAATTAGATTAGTGATTGACCCAGAAAATAATAAGAACCTTCTCTATGAAATTGCTCCTGAGAGTAAAGAACGTGTCAACGCTGAAATAGACCTGTATGAAGCAGTCCAATTTATCGAAAACTTGAATAATCCTATCTATTCTATCAAGAAAAAAGGAACTACTACAGTCTCATTATTTACTGAATGGAAAGACGTCAAGGATAGAGCGAAAGCACAGAAGCAAATTGATACGATTATTTCAGGATTAACCGCAATTTTTAAAGTATCAAGGCCTGTAGGTGACAAATTCGCTATAGTTGTAACTAAAACCAAAGAGGGGACTACTTGAGCACAGAAAAAGACCTTTCCACGCGTACACATACGCAAAGAAAAGATAAGGCGAAAATTAGTTTATCCGTCGACTCTGAGATTTACGCTAAAAGTCACGCTCTTGGCATTAACGTTTCAAAGGCGTGCGAAAACTACCTGTTCTCGGTAAAGCCTCTTCGCAAGAGGGTTTGGTGCGGTCGCCGAGATTTGAACCCGGGTCGTCAGCGTGGCAGGCTGATGTCCTAGACCAAACTAGACTACGACCGCATTTTACTGGTTTAAGGAACACTTAGCGATGTTAATTTACATCGAGGTTTATTTGCTTTTCCGAGCATAAAACACCCAACCATTAAGCATACAAAAATGTCAGTTACTAAGGTCCTTGCATACGTTGGGAACTTACAGGACGTAAGTTTGCTTTGTTTCCTATGATAATTCAACAGCCTTAGTAAATTCAACTGGCATTTTCGCGCTTTCTTGCTGTATTTGTTAAATGTCAATCACAAGCTTTTTATTTTTAATCTTAAAGAACAGTTATGAGCAGTTATGTCAGAGATTATTAAAGTAGAGAATCTTATTGAAGTCTATTCTGACGGCACAAAAGCCGTTGATGACATCTCCTTCAGCATAAAGGAAGGAGAATTCTTCGGTTTTCTAGGACCCAACGGCGCAGGAAAAAGCACAACAATCAAGATTCTAACAACGCTCCTAAGAAAAACATCTGGCACAATTACAATCGCAGGATACGACGTTATGAAGCAAGCAGCAGATATCCGCAAAATCATCGGGGTTCAAAGCCAAGAAACAACCGTCGACGGCGACCTGACAGGCAGGGAAAACATAACGCTACAAGGACATTTCCACCAGATGAACACAGATGACATCAAAAAACGAGTCAACGAACTTCTGAGTCTAGTGGGGCTTGAAGAAGCCGCCGACAGGCGCGGCAGAAACTACTCCGGCGGCATGAAAAAACGCCTTGACCTAGCCACCGCCCTTGTCCACAAACCCAAAATCCTATTTCTAGACGAACCAACAACCGGTTTAGACCCCCAATCACGGGCAGCCATTTGGAGCTATCTGGAAAAACTAAACAAAGAAGAAGACATAACAATTTTCTTAACAACCCAGTATCTGGAAGAAGCCGACAAACTATGCAAACGACTCTCAATAATTGACGCTGGAAAAATAGTTGCAAGCGGCTCACCCATCGAATTAAAACGCCAAATTGGAGCAGACTCCATAAGAATTTCACTAGAGAACTGCCAAAAAGACAGCTCTAACGCAAAGGAACTTATCAAGAGCATGACAGACGTCACCGAAATAATAGATTCAGAAGAATGCCTCACAGTTTACGCCAAAAACGCCGGTCTCCTAATAGCAGATATCGTGAGAGCACTAGACAGCAGCGACATTCGAATTGCGTCAGTAACTTTTTCTTCGCCGTCTCTGGATGACGTTTTCATGAAGCACACCGGTAGGAGAATAAGAGCTGAAGACTTCGTCAAGGCTCCAAGTACCATGGGTGGAAGGTTTGGTGGAAGGAGATAAACCAAAATGACCCTACTTTCTGATACACGATACATATTCATAAGATACCTCACGAAACTCGTTCGAACCCCCATCCTGCTTTTCTTTTCCCTCTTCCAACCCATTTTATTCCTCGTACTATTCACACAACTACTAACGAACCTTGCTAAAGTCCCAGGAATACTGCCCACGATAAATGGAGTTCCAATAGCCTATCTAGAGTTTGCGGCTGCTGGAATTGTGATGCAAAACGCCTTTGGAAGCGCACTGCAGTCAGGAAACTCAATAGTAGCCGACATCGACTCGGGATTTCTCCAGAAAATGCTCGTGACACCATTGAGTCGTCCTGCGATTCTGCTTGGCAGGTTAAGTAGTGACGCCTTTAGGGTGGTTGTACAGACAGCTATAATTCTCGGATTAGGATACGCTTTAGGTGTTGCAGAAAACAAACCCTTCTATGTCACCACTGGAGTTGTCGGAATTTTGCTTATTTTCTTCACGCTTGCCTTCTTCGGGCTTGCATGGTCAGGAATTTCTTTAGCGTTGGGAATGAAGACTAGGAGTTCTGAGACGGTTTTCGCGATAGGCGGAGTCATCACCTTCCCATTGCTATTCTTAAGTCCCGCGCTGTTTCCCCTTAGTTTCCTGCCAAAATGGGTAGGAGATGTATCAATGTTTAACCCTGTAAGCTACTGCGTCACCGCAACCCGAGCACTAATGGTCAACGGTTATCAATGGAACACTATACTTCCCGCTTGGGGAGTAATCGGGCTAGTCGCCATCATCACCATGAGCGCCACACTCTACCAATTCAGAAAAGTCGTGAGCTAAAACTCAAGCAACGCATGGGTAAACATGCCAGCCTCAATCGCTGGCCTATCGATCCCCTTTACTTTCTTATTTAATCAATTCAGCAGAGCCAAGCCATTCCACACTTTACCGCTTTAACGACATTAAATGGATTTTGAACTGTTGATTAAAAGTAAAATTGTTGGTCGGGAGAGCAGGATTTGAACCTGCGACGGCTCGGTTTCTGTGGCCTGTGCAGGCTAGAATGAAGCCTACCGTGGGTAGACCTCTACAGCGTCTCCACCAGCTAAGCGTGTTAGCCGGCTCGAGAGCTCTGCCAGGCTGAGCTACCTCCCGACAAAGTCCATAAGGATTAGAGTAAAGAATTTATGTGTTTTGGCATTTTCCGCTGTGTTGAGCCATACTAAACATTTTAATCTTTTAGTAGAGTGTTTAGATAAAGAGAGGTGTGTTTAATTGGCGAAAACTATTGGCATTGTTACTTCTGGTGGAGATGCGCCAGGCATGAACGCCGCCATCCGAGCTGTAACGCGAATAGGCCACGCGAACGGGTTTCAAGTTATAGGTTTCGAAAGAGGATGGGACGGACTACTAAATAACTCGTTCAAAAGATTGACTCCTCGAAGTGTCGGCGGCATTATCCAGTTAGGCGGCACCATACTTCACACCCTTCGATGCCCGACTTTCGAGGAAAAGGGCAGTAGCGAAAAAGCAGCAGAAACATTATCCATAAATGATGTTGACAGTTTAGTCGTTATTGGCGGCGACGGCTCATTTAGAGGAGCCTTAGACCTAAGCAGAGAAAGCGACGCCTTAATGGTTGGAATACCTGCCACAATTGACAATGACGTTTATGGAACAGATGAAACAATCGGCTTTGATACTGCAGTCAACACTGCGGTAGGCGCCATTGACAAAATAAGGGATACAGCAATTTCTCATGAAAGAATATTCATTGTGGAGGTAATGGGTCGGAAAAGAGGATTCTTAGCGCTGGAAGTAGGAATATGCGTGGGTGCCGAAGTGATTTTGATTCCAGAGAACCCAATGAACATTGCTGACATTGTAAAGTTTATGGAGGAAAACGCTAAAAAAGGCAAGCGGGCTGGAATAATAGTTGCGGCAGAAGGCTTCAGTGACACAAGTAAATTAGCTCAAGAAATGCAACAGCAAACGGAATCTGAAGTCAGATTATCAATTCTTGGCTATGCTCAGCGTGGCGGTAGCCCCACAGCACGCAGCAGGTTACTTGCAAGTTTATTCGCGGAGAAAGCGGTTGAATTAATTTGCCAAGAACAGGGTAACATGGCGGTTGGATTACAGAACGGTGCAATTGTGGGCGTTGAGCTCGAAAAAGCCGCTAAAAGCAGGAAGCCGATTAATCTAAGATTATTACAAGTAGCCGATATGCTTGCAACATAAACTTATCGTTTTATCAACGCTATCGATTTTTTGGAGCTTTAGAGTAGTAACTCGTAAATTTTGCTTGTTTGCTCTGCGACTTTTCGCCAAGTAAAATACTCCAGCACTCTTCTCCTGCCGTTTTCGCCCAAGTTTTTGGCTTTTTCAGGGTTGCTCAGCGTCAGGTTTATTCCCCATGCTATGTCCGCGGGGTCTTCACCATTAATGTGCACGCCGTTTTGGTCAGTACCACGACTTATCACTTGTTCTTTGAAGCCTACCACACCCCTTGCCCCAACTACTACCGGTTTCTCCATGGCCATCGCCTCTAAACTTACAATTCCAAATGGCTCATAAGTCGATGGAAAAACGCACACGTCAGAGGCGGCGTAATGGAGAATCCGTTCTTTTTCAGTTACAAAGTCGAAGCGGTAAACAATTTTATCCCTTATGTTTAGTCTCTCAGCTGTTTCAACGATATCAGCTTGCTCTCCGCCTTTACCTAAAATAACCAGTTTAGTATTAGGGAACTCTTTGAGAACCATAGGCATTGCTTGTAGCAGGTTACGTACGCTTTTCACCCAAGTAAGCCTTCCCACGAAAAGTAGCATGTTCCAACCATCTGGTATGCCATATTTTTTTCTGATCGCTTGGACGTCTTCTATCTGTACGTTTTGCGGGTTGTACGTTTCTGGGTCCACACCGTTCCAGACTACGCTTATTTTTGAAGGCGACCAGCCATGTTTTATGAGGTCTTCTTGCATAGCGTAGCTGACAGTTACTATACGGTCGGAGTTTTGAGCCATTGCGCCCTCTAAATGGGTTACTACTTCGGAGCCTTGCCCGCCGCTTCTGCCCCATTCTGTACTGTGCGTGTGGAAAACTACGGGTATTTTGGTTTCGTTCTTAATGACTAAGCCTGAAATACTGCTTAGCCAGTCGTGTACGCAGACGACGTCAAATTTGTATTTCTCTTTCTTAATTAAGGCATTGATGAATTTGGTTGCGCTTAGGATGTTGTAGATGAAGATGTCGTTGAAGAATTTGATGTTTGTGCCCCATTTTTTGAGGTCATCCACCACAAAGAAGGGCCAGATGTTGCTTGCGTCAACTATAAGTGGCCTGTGAACTTCTACTCCTCGCAGGATTTCTTTTGTTTTTAACCCGTTATTGTTGAGGGTGAAGACTGAGACGTCGTGCCCGATGTCGACGTATTCATGGGTGATGTTTTCAGCGTAAGTGCCTAAACCGCCTACTATTTGAGGTGGATATTCATAGACGAAAAAGCCAATTCTCAAAATCGTCACCTAAGGGTTGCCTTAACTATTGCTTAAATGATATTTATACTTTAATTTAAACAATTGTTTAAGGCGCTACATAAAAACTCGTAAGCTAATTTCGGCGTAATCCGGAGACTATAAAATACTTTTTATCGTTCAATGAAGAAATAGGTCCGTCAGGAGTGACAAAATTTGAAGTCAGCGTTAATAATTTACTGGTCCAGCACAGGAAACACCGAAAAAGTTGCTTGCGCCATTCGGGAAGGCTTGGAAAGCGCGGGGTTAAAGGTTGATTTGGAAAAGCCTCAGGATGCTTCTGGAATAGACTTTTTTGGTTATGATTTGGTTTGTGTTGGTTCTCCATCAATTGAGTGGCAACCTGCTAAACCAATGGCTGATTTTCTTAAGGGCAAACTGGTTTTTTACCGGAATCAAGGGAAAATTAAGCCGTGTGCCCCTAAAGTGGAAGGCAAAAACGCGTTGGTTTTTTGCACTTATTCTGGGCCTCACACAGGTATCGATGAGGCAACTCCAGCGGGAAAAACTATGAGACAGTACTTTGAACATTTTGGTTTTAACGTGGTCGGTGAATGGTATGTGGCTGGCGAGTTTCATGGCAGAGAGGATTTGAGTACTCAGGGTAGGCTCGGAGACATTAGAGGAAAGCCAACAACCGAGGATTTGGCGAAAATTAAAAAGAACGCGGAACAATTAGCGAAGAGTATTTAATTGGTGGTTAATATGGCTAAAACCGTTAATTTGCCAGAAAAGATTTATGATGATTTAGCTAAAACCGCGGAAGAATTAACGTTCATGGCGAAAAAGCCGATTTCGCAGTCAATGGCGATAAACCTTCTAATCGAGGTTTACCACGCGCACCTCAATAACCGTTGCGCGCTCGACGCTTTCAGCCAGCAGCTAGCTAGCTTAGACATCATGTCACCAGAAGAATTTGACAAGTACTGGGATGAACCGTTTAAGGGACAAGAGGCTCAGCGTAAGACTAAAACCAAAAAGCAGTAGCTTTTTTTATAATGAAAATATTGTACATATTTAGCATTCTCCCTTATTTCCATTGTTCAAACTAAATTTAGAAACACGCAATAATTGCGGTATAACCCTAAACCAAAAAAGCAACTTGAAGGCAGCTTGCTTCTTTTACATTGTTTTAAAAGGCAACTCTGTGTTAACGGCAACTAACATCATCTTTTCCAGCACAATCTAGGGCATCCTAGGACATTATAATACACAATCTGCAACGATTTTTAACTTTGCCCCTTTTCTAGTCCTTTCTATGACCAATAATGTCTAAGAATGTCTAATAATGTCGAATAATGTCGAATAATGAAGCAACCTGCAAACAATTCAAGCTCTAAATTAAAAAAGCAACCCAAAACAAACCCATCAAAAATGGCAACACAACTGTTGTTGTTCTATCAGACAAACTTCAGCACAGCCATAAAAAGACCCGCCCGCGCACTATTTCATACTCAAAAGGCACAAGCTAAATACACTCAAAATATTTAACGAAAAGGATAAAGAAAAATTACTGAAGTCCCTATTGTTTCTTGTGGAAGATATCTATGAGGTTGAAAGCAAAGTTTGGATGGATAAAGGTCAACGAGAGCAAGTACCAAAAAGACATCGTAATCCATTCGGATGGCTCGATAACAAAAAGGGAAAAGAAGAAATCCAAGGACCTAAAGCCAGATTATGGTCACACGCCTCTGTCAGAACGGGAACTAGATTTTCTGTCGCAGGAACAGTTTGACTCTTTGTATGTTGGAACAGGTCATGAATCTGCCTTGCCCATAACTTCCAAGGCTCTTGAAATTTTGAAAAAGTACAATGCTGTAATCCTGCCTACGCCCGAAGTAATCAATAAAATAGAGCAAGAGCAAAGAAAATTTATCGCAATAATTCACACAACGTGCTAACGTCTAAAGAAGTGAGAAGACTTGGTTTTTTAGCTGCTCTGGCAAGGCGTCACGATTACCCAAAGTTACCTTAAGAATCTGTGTATCGTCTCTTTGGTTTGTTTCGTTAATCAGCTGGTCTCGGGCTTTCGCATGCACCACAGCTAACACGAGTTTTCTGCTTTCTAACGCTTCTTTTACGGCTTGCTTGAACTTGGATGAGAAAAGTTCCATAGGACCAATCTCATCAATAGCCACAACAACGCATTTTTCAACTGCTTCCATAATGGCTTTTGCGCCTATGTTTTCGAGGTCTTCAAGGTTAACACGATATTTGCCGATTTGCGGACCACTTTTCTGGTTAACGCGCGCCAGCCAGCCACGTTTGCCATTGTTTAAGTCTATAATTTCAAACCCCACCCGCACGTTGCCTTCTCTTGCTTCACGGCTGACCATGCCGCCGACACTGATTCCCTTGGCTTTAAGCGAGTCCACTATCTTAATGAGCACCGTTGTTTTTCCAACGCCCGGATCGCCTTTTAAAAGCAAAACTCGCTTCTGCAAACGATTCTCACCACTCTAACCAGAAGTCTAATATGGTGATAAAATTCTTTTCATAACCAAGACCCGTCGTTGGAGTAAAGCGCATGGTTGATAGCGATTACAAGGCAGATTTTCCTAGCGAAATAATCAGAGAAGGCAAAGTGCAAGTGCTGGTGCCAAAACTTGAAGCCTACGGAGTTGTGCCTTCCGACTATGCACCGTCTAAAGCTCCCGTCTTCTACAACCCCGTCATGGAGTTTAACCGTGACCTAACGGTTTTAGCGTTCCAAGTTTATCAACGCATGGTTGGCAAGGAAATCTCAATTTGCGACCCCTTAACTAGCCAAGGCATCCGCGGAGTCCGCTTCGCAGCAGAAGTTGACGGCGTAAAGAAAGTGTTAATCAGCGACATTAACGAGAGAGCATTCAAACTTGCAAAGCACAACGTGCAAATCAACAGGCTCGAAAAAATGGTCATTGTTAAGCATAAGGACGCGAACTGCGTTTTAAGCTGCAACGCCTCGCCTAAGAAAAGATTTGACATTATTGATGTTGACCCGTTTGGAACTCCAACGCCATACTTAGACTCAGCTCTCCGAGCAATCCGCAACAACGGCTTATTAGCTTTAACAGCAACCGACCTGGCACCGCTGTGCGGAGTTCACGTTAAAGCCTGCATTCGAAAGTACGGAGGCAGACCCTTACGGACGGAGTACTGCCATGAGCTTGCTGTTAGGCTTTTAGCCGGTTGTACCGCCACCTCAGCGGCGAAGCATGATATCGGAATTCAGGTCGTTTTCAGCCACAGCAGCGAGCATTACATTCGAGTTTACGCTGAAATCGCATATGGCGCAAAAAAAGCGGATGAAAGCATCAAAAGCCTTGGGTATATTCTGCACTGTTTCAATTGTTTTCACCGAGAAACCACACATCAACCGTTCGGCAGCCTGCAATGCCCTGAATGCGGCTCAAAAATGGATTATGCAGGTCCTTTGTGGCTGGGAAACATTTTCGACCCGAACTTTATTGAATTAATAATAAAAGAAAACAAAACGGTAGCCTTCAGAAACAGCGCTAGAATTACAAAACTTCTCGCTTTAACCAAAGACGAAGCCCAAGCCCGCACAACATACTATGTACTTGACAAGTTAAGCGGAAAACTTGGTCTTCCATCACCATCCATACAAGTCTTCCTTAAAGCGCTCCACAGCAACGGCTTCCAAACCGCACAGACCCACTTTAACCCCAGAGGCATCAGAACAAACGCTCCTGCACTAACAATGCACAAGCTTCTCAGATCTCTGGCAAGTGCTTAATTTTTTGAAATGCTCATCAGCACATATTCAGCAACACCAATTCAAAAATAACCCTCTGACCTAATGGCAACCTAAACAGTTCCTCCTTTCAGACCAATTCCGAGAACCAGAAAATACTTCCTTGCGCTCCCCTGCGCTTTTGTGTGCTTTTGTGTGCTTTTGTGTACGCAGCCTGCAAACAAAGCAAATCCTAAAACAAAAAAGCAACCCAAAACAACCTGAACAAAAAACAGGGAAAATCATTCTTGCATATGTTCCTACACAATAGAGTCATAAGAAGACAAAATCAAAACCACAACTAGTTCTTGACTAAAGAGACGGTAGGCTAAATACAGATTGCTTTGTTTTAGACAACAAAACTTTAAAGAGCAAAAACCACAGTCCTTAAAGTAACAAGTGAATAGTCATGAACGAGAAAATTACAATAATTGGTACAGGCATGATGGGTGGCGCAGTAATCAAAAGCCTGCTGAAAGGCGGATATGAAGGCAAAATAACAGCGGTTGATATTGATCCGGAAAGGCTCAAGGAATTTGAAAACCTTGGCGTAAAAACGTCAACAGATAGCAAAAAAGCTGCCGGCGACGCAGACATAGTTTTCATTATTGTAAAGCCAGGTGACGTTGAAAAGGTTCTCAAGGAAATCAGCAAGGAAATTAAAGACAAACTGTTGATTTCTGTAGCTGCCACGGTTCCGTTAAAGTTTTTGAAGAAGACTGCTCCTGACGCAAGAATAGTGCGTATTATGCCTAATCTTGGCGCGCTGGTGCAAGCAGCCTACACAGCTTACTGTTGTGAATCAAACGTCACTCAACAAGACAAAGACAAAGTTAGAACGCTACTAAACATAATGGGCATTTGCGATGAAATGGATGAGAAATATATAGATGCGATAACGGCTGTTAGCGGCAGTGGACCTGGTTATCTGTCGATTATAATTGAGGCTATGACTTATGCAGGATTAAAGGTTGGGTTACCTCGTGACATAGCATTAACCTGTGCAGCCCAAACCGTTATGGGCGCAGGCAAGCTGGTTATTGACTTGCACGCGGATCCATCAAAAATCAAGGACATGACGACGACTCCGGGTGGCACAACCATCGAAGCCATATACCAGATTGAGCAAAGCCAAATTAGGCCAGCAATGATACGTGCAATCGAAGAAGCCACGAAGAAAAATCAAGCCATAAGGGAAAAACTAAACTTAAATTAGCAGACCAGCCATGTTTGAAGCGATTATTTTTGACTGGGACGGAACCCTAGCTGACACGCGGCAAGTAATCGTTATCGCATTTCAAAAAGCGTTAAGCGAAATAAACTGCAAAGTCAGCGATGAGTACATTGAACGCCGTATCGGAATTGGTGCAGCAGACACTTTCCGGGACATACTGCGTTCCGCTAAAATGCAGTTTGATGAAAAATTGATCCAGCACTTAGTTGAGCGCAAGAGCCAGCTTGAAATCAAGTTAACAAACCAAGTGAAACTGTTTCTAGGCACCAGAGAACTTCTTGAAGCGATAAATGGAAAAGTCAAAATGGGTTTGGCATCAATGAATAACCGCTCAGTAATCATCCACCTGCTAAAATCAAAAGACATAGAAAAATACTTTAACGCAGTCCTCACAGCAGAGTCAATTTCACATTCAAAGCCAGACCCAGAAATTTTCTTAAAAACCGCATCTAAACTAAACGCAAGCCCCATAAAATGCGTGGTTGTCGAGGATTCGATTTTCGGTGTCAAAGCCGCGAAATCAGCAAACATGAGTTGCATTGCAGTTGTAACAGGTGTTTACTCTCGGTTGGAACTTGAAAAAGAGAAGCCTGATTTGATAGTTAAAACGTTAAAAGATAAGCAAATCCTTCCTTTTATTCTGCAGTAATATAACGTTGTGGTAGCCAGTGACAATTAGATAGCTTTAAGAATTGTTGAAATTAAATATAAATTACTCTCAAACTGCGGGAAGGGAAATATTATTGAGTAATCTTTATTTCAAACAAAAAAACAAGCCTACATTATTCCAAGTTCTACTGCTAGACAATGACGCTAGCGAAGACATTGAAGTTAAAGAGGCAAAACAAGTGAACTTTTTCCAAGTCAAAGAGCACCTGAAAAACGGCGGATCAGTCTTCATTACAAGCAAACATTCGCAAAAAATAGTTTACTCTAAAGCCAAACCTCAGCTAAACTATAGCAAATCAAGAAAAAACTATGCAGCCCTCTTCCGACAGGACGCGAGAAGCCCATAAACGTGTGACGTGCATCCAGATAAGATCCCATTACCCCCCTCGTCCATACATTTTTTAGATGCACGCCGCTCCCAGTTATCAATGATGATTTTCACCTGATTTAGGTCAAGATGCCGCTTCTCAATTTTCAAGAATTGACTCTGAAGATGGATATGCCAATTCAATAAAGATAAAAGTTTTTTGACATCGTCAGCGTCTGTTTCAATCTTCTTTTGAGTAACAGGGCTTGTTTTTGGTTGTTCTTATAAGTCAAGCACGTTCATAGTTATACGTTACCGCAACCATAAAGTCCCCGTTTGCCCTGAATCTTTTTCAGGTTAAGCGCTTATTCTTTTTGCCTTAGGGCTTGTGGAATATAAACACATCGTGGGTCTGAACCAAAAATATCTCCCGTGTAAAACAACGCTGAGGAACGACATCCCCCGCAAATATCTCGATATTCGCAAACGCCGCATTTGCCTTTTATATTCTTTTTATCTTTCACTTGGGTGAAGAACTGGGAATTTTGCATTTCAGCCCAGATTTCTTTAAGCGACTTCTCCTTTATGTTTCCGATCCTGTAAGCGTCGTTGTAGCTGCAGGGTATGGCGTCGCCGTTTTCCGCGACGCTCATGAATTTGCCGAAGAAGCATCTGCCTAAGAAAAAGTTGTTGTACCAGTTGTCAAAATCAGTCATCCCTCGTTGCTTTGCAACTCGAGCATAGAAGGGAATGTACACGTTAATTCCTGGTTTCCCTTTATACTCTAATGTTAAATCGTAGAGTTTGTTGCATACCCACTCGTACTGTTTCGGTGAGAGGTCAGTCTTGAGGCTGCTTTTGTCTTTGCTGTAGGGGATAAAACCGTGAAAAACCACCCAGCGGGCGTCATATTTGCGTGCTAAATCAAGCACGTGCCGCATATCTTCCTCGTTTGCGTTTGTAATGGAGCCACCAGCGTTGGCAAACGTGTATACAAGGCAGTTTAACAGTTTCTTACGTGAAAACTTCTCAATCGCTGAAACCGCGGTTGCATAAGCGCCTTTGCCGCGAATAGCATCATTTGTTTTCTTTCCGCCGTCAATGCTAACTGAAATTTTAACTTCATTTTTGACAATGTTTTCGAAGGCTGTCTGGTCCATGAGGCGTCCATCAGTTATGATGCTTGCGGTCAAACCGAGTTTTCTAGCGTAACTTATGACCTTGAAAAGGTCCTTTCTCAGAAATGGTTGTCCGCCCGTGATTCCGAAGAAGCTTGCGCCGAAATCGTAAACTTCATCGACAATTTTCATGGCGTCTGCAGTGTCAACTTCATCTGCCACAGCGGGTTTGCCTGCAGAAGTACAATGCAGGCAGTTGCTGTCGCATGCGAAAGTGCATCGCCAAGGGACAATGAACAATGGACCCTTACTCTTCAATCGTAGTTTCTCCGTAGGATATGTGCTAATCCAAAGCGAATATGCTATTTAACGCTTCACATTTTTTTATGATTTTTGTAAATTTAATTAAATGATTAGAAATTATGCAGTCTATATCCAACACTGTTGGATTTCAAAAGAGTCATTACTTTTATTAAAGCTGATAATAATTTAGGAAGGAGAATGGATGAGGAGAAGCTAGTTGATATTATCCAGCTTAATTGTGATCATGAAAATCAAACATTGTATACGGACATATGCTTTGATGTACTTAATGGGTTTGAGTTGACTTTTACTAGATTAATTAACTGCCATAAAATTGTCAGTTTAGAAGTGAAGAAATTTTCCAGTCAATAAATTTTTAGCTGTGCCTACTGGTTTTTGGTGTAAATATAAAGTGGTCCTTTTTTTAGTAAATCTAAAACTCGTTGCGTTCGGGTAGTTGATAGTTTGCATGTTTTAGGTTCAGTTAGGAACGGGAGCGTCTCAGGCGCGTTTTGAATAATGTGAAGATCCTCCCATGTTACTTTGATATCATCGTAGGGGGTTTGCTTGTCAACATTTTCAGTCCATGCACCTGCATCAAGTTCGTCTCCTTCAGGCAGCGTTGTGAAAGGCCCAACTAAACTCTTGTCATCAGTGTTATAGAGAAAGATTACGGCACCTGCCTTAATTTCTTCTAAAGGCTTAGATTCTTTTTCTGCGCAAGTATAGCGTTTCCTACTTAAGCATTGTTGTTGTGACACTTTATTGCAAAAAAGCACATATCCATCATACATATTTAGTAAAACCTACCTTCCATTAGTTTGAAGTCTCTGGGAGCTTATTTCCTTTTCTTTTTTAGGTGCAGCTGCAACCTGCGGAACCGAGTGGTGTTTTTACGGTGCTGGTACGGATCCGACGTATTCGAGGATTATTTCGAAGTGGTCAATGTCTTAATGGCTTGTAGCCATGTAAATGGTGAGGGTTGCGTTTTCTCCGCTGACTAATGAAGTGTAAGCACCGCTGAGTGGGACTACAGGATAGGGGAGTTACATCTGTTGCGTTAATTTGTCCTTGGGTGTTAAAGATTTGTGCCGTTAGGTGAACGTTTGCATCCGGGTTGCTCGTGTTATAGAGGTTTTGGTCGGGCAGTGGATTTTCTGCTGAGTAATCATTTCTGATTGTGACTTTTATTATGAAATATGGATCTCCTTTTTGAACCCCAAGCGTGTTGCCCATTTAGGGAACTGATGGTCCAGGGTAAGAGCCATAGGTTAGAGTTGCAGAGACCAGAAAGATTTTGCTGTTATTTCCATTGTAAGGCAGATAATGTGGCGTAACCGGCTTAACGTTTGCCGCTGTGGGAGTCGAAACTGAATTATGCGGCGAGGACAGAACGACAAAAACTGACACAACCAAAACAATAATTGTCGCTAAGAATGCTAATTAGAACAGTCCTGATTTTCTTTTTGCCCCATGGTTTGCCTTTAGCCACCATATCACCGCTACTAAGCAAAAGAGTGATCTCAGATTTAATTCTGAGCATTAGAACACCCAAAATAACCGAAGACTTCACAAAACCCTTTTTTATCAATAGAACTTTTTTCAACTTCCGCTACTTTCAGCATCCCTGCACAGCATTATGAAAGTCACATGTATCTCATCGCAGCAGTGGTTGCCGCCGCCATCATTGGAGCCATATTATCAATAACGTTTCAGTTTAGGAAACACAGTTCACAGAACCGCTAGATAATTTTAATTGAACAATGCAATAGCAAAGGAAAACTTAGAAAAATATTAAAGCTAGATTCAATTGCTAACTCGTACAAGGTGGAATACGCTTTAAAAGCTCTTTCAGTAGCAAAATTCGGCGGTAGCCTCTTAGACGTGGAAGGCAAAGGAATCCCTAAAATCATCAAACAAATAAAAGAAACCCGCAAAAAAGACGGGATTGGCCCAATCGTTGTTTTTTCAGCGCCTATGGGCTGCACTGACGCACTTATACGAATAGGTGAATCTTATGCGCAAGCGTGCTCGCTTCCTCTTGAACCTGTTTTTGATGTTTATGAACGGCTATTGAAGGCGCATGTTAAAGGTAAATGGATTGAACAAGCAGCAAATGAGTTGGCAAATTACAGGGCATTAACGCAGGCTACTTTGAACTCAGTTAATAAACGCTTCAGCGGTAACATTAAAGCAAGAATCCTTACGTTAGGCGGAGAACTCGCCATGTCCACGTTGGCAGATTACATTTTGAAAAGCAACGGTTTAGACTCTTGCCGACTCTCACTTGAAGATTGGCCCATTGTAACTGACGACAACTTTGAGGATGCCGGTCCAAATTACGAGTTAAGCAAAAAAAGAATCCACACACTAATCGAACCGCTGGAAGACGGAAAGATAGTTTCTTTAGCAGGCTTCTTAGGGGTTACAGCCGATGGTCTTGAAACCATATTAGGCAGGGGCGGCACGGATTTGACGGCAGTTTTCACTTCCTGCCTCTTAAAAGACCTGTATGATACTGAAACATTATTGTACAAAGATGTACCAGTTCAAAGTGCTGACCCGAAAGTAGTTCGTGGACAAAAGACAGAGCATGTTAAGGCTCTTACTTATAATGAAGCTCATAAAGCTTCTATGATGGGCATGAAAATAGTGCAGAGCCCAGCAATCGCTATGGCCAGACGATTCACACAACCCTTAAGGGTGGTTCCGATCAATGAGCCTGAAATGTTCTCGGTAATTGAGGCAGAAACAAGTGACGGAGAAATAGTGAAGTGCTTAACAGGTAAATTGGGTTGCGCAATCTTGTCAATGAATGATGAGAAAAGCAGGTCGCTGGAAGATGCTTTGAGAATATGGGAAAGAAGAAACGACTTTATAGATTTAGGCGCCGAAAGCATGGAGACAGGGGAGCGGATTCGCGATTTCCTCTTCTTAGATTCAGATTATCTAAAGAAAAACGAGGAAAAAATAAAGGGCTTTGACGAAAACATGAAAATAGAATATGGCTTAGGCGTAGTTACTCTCATCGGCGACAGAATGAAAGATTCTCCAGGCGTCGCATCATTAGCTATTAGCGCTATTTCAGGGATTAATATTAAACGCGGAATCTTTGCTCCCCACACTTCACAGATAATAATAGTGGTCGAGGAAAAGAACGTTAACGTCATCGTTTCAGCCATCCACCAAAAGAAACAAGAAATGAACAAACGATCCCGTTAACGGCAAAGAGCCAATAATTTTTTCCAGGTTATTACAAAATAGTTTATGTCGATTATTATTTTTTTGTGACCACGCAAGGAAATTGCAAAGAGCCCATTACCTATTTGAGCTCTAACATAGGTAAGCCTTGGCAGAAAAAGAATATATCTTTAAAAGTTTGAAGTGACACTATCATCGGATTTCAGATTTAACTATGAGTGACTAATTTGTCTTTAGCAAGATACTTCTCAATCAAAAAGTCAGTTCTCGTTATGATGGTAGGCTTGATAGTTTTTGGCGTGTATCTGTATTTCTTCATAGGCATTCACCAAATTTTATATGTTCTAAAACACATTAAATCTGTGCAATACGTATTTTTCTACTCCCTTGCACTCATAACAGTGCTTGGCTCAGTATTTTTTTGGTCAGCAGCCTGGAACAGTATCCTAAAAAGCCTTTCAATCAACATTTCTTATGGACGGGCTTACCTGTATCACTGGGTCAGTTACTTTACAGATTTAGTTATTCCTTGTGTAACAGTGTGTGGTGAATTAACTAGATTATACCTTGTCCAAAAAGAGACCCAAAAAAACTATGGCGCACTTGGAGCGGTAGCTGTAACTAACCGCATAGTTGCCTACACGGTAGTAACCGTCGGATTGTACAGCGGTGCAGCACTCATATTATTCAAACCAGGTGTCCCATCATTCATAACAAATATTTTCATTTTATTTTTGGTGGGCGAAACAATTTACATGGGGGTTCTTCTTTATCTGGCGTTTGCTAAACAAGCGGCAAGAAACATCGCAAGACTATACTTTAAATTACTCAAAATATTCAGTCCAAAGCGTTACCGCGTAAGCAAAATAGAAACAACCCAAGAATCTCTGGCAAACTTCTATGAAGGATTTCAAGCATTCCACAAAAAACCGAAACTGCTAGTAAAACCCTTTATCCTCCACTCGATTTCGTACCTTCTAGGTCTATTTGTTTACGTTCTCATTTTCTACGCTCTGGGAATTCCCGCGTCAACTCCAGTATTCTATATTGTCGTTTTCTTCATAACAACTGCATTTCAAGATGCAACAGCAAGCTTTTCAGTTGGCTCGCTTGAAATTTTTTGGCAACCATTTTGGTGCTCTATGGAATAAGTCCTGGCTTCAGCGGGATTGCGGCGGTAGTATTGAGAAGTGTTATTTTCTGGTTTCCGTTATTCGTAGGTTTTCTTTGCGTACAAATTGTTGGGGCCAAGAACCTGAAGACCTAAAAAAAAGAGGTTAAAACGCCGCAGCGCGCGCTAACCTAACAACTTCCTTTTCCTCAAGAAAAAAATGGAAAATTAAATAACTGACTTGTATTAAGCAAACACCTAAAACTTGGCCAAAATTCTTGTGCATAAAATTTGAGACATACAAGCAATTTTCTGCCTATAAAACGCTAACAACATTTGATCAACATTGGCTCAAGAAGTAGTACTTAAAGAAGCGCCTGTGGAACTCTTCACTTCGCAAGAACTCAAACAATCTGAGAAGAAAAGCAAGTGCCGATTCAAGAACTTGTTGAATAGCTAAAAAGCAAGCAGACGACATTGGCCAAATAAGTGAACTGAACTTAGCTCAGAAGAAAAAATACTGGTGGCTCAATTCTTGTCTCCCTTTTTAAACCTATGTAGCCTCTGGCCTCATTAATAGCTGTAAACCAATTAGAACTCCCAGCTCAATTGGGTGATGTAGTCCAAGCGCATATTGATCCAACGGGATATCTGATATTACAGTTTGAAGACAGTCACCTTGAACTCAAAGATTTAAGCGAAGAAAAAAACCGCGACCTCATGACCGCAGTTATCGGAGATGTCATGCCAAAATTCAAAAACTTAACAAGTCAGCAAAAACGCAAGATAGAGAACCGCATAAAACTGCTCTCAAATATAGCAAAGGAAATTCGGAAGAGCTCTGAGGTTCTTTAAGTAGCTATGTCTGCTTGCCAATAGCTACCCCTTTTTTATTTGCCTGCTCGGTAACTAACCTTAAAGCTTGATCCACCGGCGGTTAGATCTGAGACTGATGCTAATGCAGCATTTTGGCTGTTTGCCATTTGTATTTTAGAAAATGAAAACCTGGCTATAGGGCCGGTGACATTGCTTACGTTAACATAACAATCGGTAAAGGCGATGTTTCCGAAGTCTGCTAGAGTGCCGATTTTGTTATTTATGGTTGGTCTTTCCACTATCCATTCGCTTGAAGAACCGGTTGAATTGTAAGCAACATTTCTGCTGAAGACTTGCCCGGTCGTCACATCGCTTATTTTTATACCCCACTCGTTTGTCTCTGAATTAACTAGCGTTATAGAAGCAATCATAGTGTCTCCTGGAGAAACGGTTATGCTTGTTAATCGTACAGCAAAACTTGGCAGTAACTCATACCATGCAGTATAGGTTTCCTCCCCATTTACATCATCGTGTTCCGTTCCAACTTGAATTAAGCTTTTGTCCAATTGACCTCCAATTCCAATCCAAGTAGAAGAATAACCGCCACCAGCTGACGCGTTAACTTGTGGGACTATCCACGAAGCGTTTACAGCAATAACTTCAAATTTAGAATCAGAATTTTTTTCAATGATATATCCAGCCCAGCTTAAGCTTGAAAAGCCTTCGCCTTGAGGATTACTAGCAAATAATGACGTCAAAATCGAGAGCAAAAATAAAGATAACACTAATAAAAGAACCCAAACAAGAATAAGAAAAACCGCGCTGGTTCTAAACTTTCTTTTTTCCTGCAAAAACAGTTTTCCTCGATTTACCGTTAATAAAAATGAATCATGCGCACTAGAAAAAACTACTTCTAATTTATTATAGTTATTGGAAAAACTTGCACTTTACTTTGTTACCAATTTCAAATGCTTAATTCCCAGAGATTACAGTGTATTTTTTATGTTTCAAGTGAAACCGATGCTCGCTTACGATTTTCGGTTTGCAACTAAATTAGCCAACACTATGAACTGGAACATGGCAACGGAAGATTTTGAGTTTATGGCTTCGCTTGAACCCGAGGGTTGCTTTGTTGTTTTCCAGGGTTCTGAACGCTTAGGCATAGCTACAAGTATCAGTTTCGGCAAAGTAGGCTGGTTTGGTAACTTAATAGTTAAAGAAAACACTCGGAACAAAGGTGCAGGAAGCCTGCTAGTAAAGCACGCTGTCAACTATTTGCAAAGCAAAGGCGTCAAAACCATTGGGCTTTACGCTTATCCAAACTTGATTGGCTTCTACGGCAACTTAGGATTCGAACGTGATGCGGATTTTTCGGTATTACATACAGAAGCAGTGGGTTCTTTGACTGATGAAACTCTGCCCAAAATTGGAACACAGCAGATTCAGGCAGTAGCTGAGTTTGATAGCGGATGTTTTGGCGGAAACAGGAAAAAACTGCTGGAATCCATCATTCTTAGAAATGGCAATTTAAACTATTATCTGGCTGAGAGTAATGCGATTGTTGGATATGCGGTGGCTAAGGTTTACGAGAAAATGGCGGAGCTCGGACCATTAATTTGTCAGGCAGATCACGTTGATTGTGCTGTTTTGCTTCTTAAAGCGGCTCTTGCAAAATTAACGGGTTTGAGCGTTTACACGTTGTTGCCGAAAAAAGAAATTGCTCTCGCGGACATGCTTTTTAGTGTTGGTTTTAAGGAAGATTTTTGTGTATCAAGAATGTTTCTAGGTCAAGCTGGCTCAAAAAATTGTATATATATGGCTGAATCTTTAGAAAGAGGATAACCTTATGAATGAAGATTACTGCAAGATTTTACTTGAAGATTTTCTCAAAGATTCTTGGTCAAGCGTAAAAGTCTTAGTTGAAAAACTAAGCAGTTTCAAAGAAGAGAAACGCTCCAAACAAGTAACATTATTTCATTATGTTAACGGTCAAAAAGTAAACGTTCAATTTGATGGAAACAAGTTTTTCTTAAGAGGCTCAGTTGAGTACACAAATCCTCAGTTAACCGTTGAAGAAGTTCAGGGAATTATTGGCACGCGCCTGCTTGAGTCTTGCGGCAACTACTTTGAAAAATACGGCTTACATGAACCAAACAGAGACGACATTGCTCAGCTCTTGGAGATATTGAAAAAGCCTCCTGAAGACTGCATTGTTCCTTTTTTGCTGAACACTGACGATGTGGAGGCAGACCGGTACTCCATGAACCCGCTAAAACATTCCATAGTCGCCAGCGAGCAAAGTGCTTTTCCAGCTGCGTACGTTAAAACTGATCAACTGAAAGTTGATGAGGCGTTCGTTAAGAAGTATGACGGGACCTTAATTTCTAAAGGCGAAGCAGAACTAATAATTAGCAGCCTTAAAGGCGATAGTGGTTCTTACTTGGATTTTGTTGATTCAGTAAAGTACAAGCAACTTGAGTCGCTATCTGAGTTCTTCGGCATGAACCTGTCACTTTATGCCTTACGCATGCCTCTTTCAACCCTACAAACGGAAAAAAAAGACGGCTTACTGCACTACATAATCAGTGAAAGCCACCGTAACTACGAAGCTATTAACGAAGCATACTCTTGCATGGGCAGAAGCATGACAAAGCGAACTACGTTGCTGACAGTACCGCATTCAAAGAAAGGCTATGGCTCCAAACGGGCAGCTCGCGGCAAAATACACTTTGAAGATGGTAAACTGCTGGATGTCACCGTCAAATACAAAACCACTAAGCTTTACCCCAACGCCATCGACCCAGAAGATGTTGCAATTGCACAGGCAGATGACAGTTTCACTGTAGCAGGAGAAAAACTTGGCGATTACAGTTTTTCAGAGACACCGTCATCGCCCCAATTCTTCCTCTACTCTATAGGTTCACCTGAAGATGCGGCGATTTGGCATGGAGTTGGCGCCTTCGGTTCTCCACAGTTGTTGCAAAGTTATTCATCTGCCCGCAAGGCTTGCCGAGAAGGAAAGCTAATTAAAAATCTGAACCAAAAATATAACATTAAAGCGGAACTGCCTTTGCAGTTTAATCTTGCCCCAGAAGGCATTTGGAGCCACCCAGTGCACCGTAACATTGACGCCAGCATTGGGACCGTAGATGACCTTTCAGATTTGGTGCATAGAGGAATGAAGATTGAGTACCTTTCAGCGTTCAAGTAGGAGCAGCTGTGTGCTTTGTCGGCAATAGAGTATGCGGTATTTAGGATATTGCGTTTGTTTAGGAAACTTCCTTTTAACCCACTTAGCATTGGAAACCGTAAGGTAATTTTCGCAGAATACTTTAAGGATCTTGACAAAGTTGATGCAGTGAAAGGTATTTTTGGCGAAAAAACTGAAGAAGTCCTCCGTCACCTCAAGGTGGAACTCAGCTGGATTTTCGGCTACATGTACGTGGACGGCTCCGACGGACACCTTACAATAAGCAAAAACTACCTAAGTAACGGCAACAGAACTGACATTTACTTGGACTTAATCCATGAATTGTGTCATGTTAAGCAGTTTATGGATGGAAAGGAACTCTTTGACCCCCAGTATGATTATGTGGAGCGACCCACCGAGATTGAAGCTTACCGTTATGCTGTCAAAGAAGCAAGACGGCTTGGACTCAGCGAGGAGAGAATCTGCTTGTATTTGAAGACTGAGTGGATGAGTGAATACGACTTTAATCGGTTAGCAAAAGCAGTTAACGTCTCATGTTGCTAATGCCTCACGGTAAACCTGCAGCATTTTTTGAGTACAAATATCCCATGTAAAGTTCTCAGCAACAAACCGTCTGCCGTTAACTCCCATTTCTTCTCGAAGTGACTTGTCTGAAAGTAGCTTCATTATGGCAGCAGCAAACTTTTCGGTGTTGCCCCGCTTCACTAGCAAACCTGTTTCACCGTTGTGGACAGCTTCATTAACTCCGCCGATGTCAAAAGCAACAACCGGCTTAGCTGAGGCTTGGGCTTCAAGTAGTACTATTCCTTGTCCCTCCTGAATAGACGGCAAAGCAAACACGTCAGCGCAATTGTATATCGGGGGAAGCATGTTTCCTGTGATGTTACCTATAAACGTAAAGTTACCTGAAAGATTCGCAACTTCAAGTTCTCTTAGCAGTTGGTTTCTTAATGGTCCTTCTCCCACGATTATAAACTTGGTTTCCTTGTATTCTTTTACAATTTTTTTGGCGGCTTCAACCAGAAAAGGCAATCCCTTCCGAGGGATCAAACTGCCGACAAAGAGTACACAAGGCTCATTCCCTAATCCAAATTGCCGTTTTATTGCCGCTTGGTCTTCAAAGGGTTTAAATTTTTCTGGGTCAACACCGTTTGGAACAACGCGAACTTTAGCCTCACCGACATTGTAGAACTGCTTAATTTTCTCAAGCGAATACCGACTAATTGTGACTATGAGCGTTGACTTTTTAGCTGTTTCCTCTTCCAACTTAGCAAGTCGGTGCATGAAATAGTTAGCAATTCTGCCTCTAAATGACTGGTACCTGTTTTTTCTTGTTTGTTCGTACTCGTCGGCAAGGACGCCGTGAATCGTGTGTACAAATGGTTTTTTGATGCCTTCGCTATTTAGTGCTTTTAAAAGTCCATAGCCGCTTGCCACATGGGCTTCATAAACATCAGCGTCAATGGCAATGGCTTTTTTGGAGATGCTTCTGTTGAAGAACCAGTTGTCTAAAGGAAAAATTCTGTCTGTTGAATAGCATGGAACAAAACTTACGCCGTCAATGGTTGTGGGTTCTTTGAAGCCTGCCTTGGTGCCACTGTAAACGGTGATGTCCGCTTGGTTTTGCAGTCGCTTGGCAGTTTCGATTATCCGCTTTTCCACTCCTCCGAAGTACAAGTGAGGCGGCTGAGTGTTGAAGACAGCTAACCGGAACTTTCCCATTCATTACACTTCTGTTACGCGTTGATTGAACTTAGCTAATGTTAACTTCCTTTTACATATAAGTTAGATTACTCTCTGCTATTCTTTGTGCTGCTTTTGGAAAAGGGGTATATTTAGCTGATTCTTTTTTGCCGATAAATTTTTGTATTCTTCTGGTGGCGTTGTCTTAATTTTGTTGTTTTAGCTTTGTTGACGGGTTTGCTGAGGATTTTTGAACAGATTGGTTTTGGTTGCTTTTTTGATTTAGGATTTGCTTTGTTTACAGGTTGAGTCCAAAAAAGTCGGAAAAAGTCGAATAAAGTCGAATAAAGTCGCATAAAGTCGAATAAAGTCGAATAAAGTCGCATACACTCCGATTAGTTTTTGAGCAGCAAGGTTCAAAACCAAATCGCAAACAGGAAAATTAATTGAGGCTAATACCCCATCGTTATTGTTCATTATCAATTTTCAAATCAGCAAACCGCTCGATAATCCTCTGTTTAATTTCATCCGTTGTATGACGGAAAGTCGTCATCTTTTCTTCTTCGCTTCCCTCGATTTCGGAAAGGTCGCTAAAACCATGCAGGATATAGTGCTTTGTCTTATGCAACTTTGCGTTAATTATCTCGGGCCTGCCCAATTGTTGGGGAAGTTCAGATTTCAAATTACTTTTATATAGTCTCTTAGCGTATTTTTCGGTACGGGATGAAAAGTGACTGCTCAATCCGAAGCTGATTCAAACCAAAGCTTGCCGACAAACTACAATCCGCTTGAATTAGAAAAGGAAATCCGCGATTTCTGGATTAAATGTCAAATTCGTGGCAAACTTGAGCTTATTGAAAAAGACGCTAAAGGCATCTTGGGTTACGTGGAGGGACCACCCACATTAAATGGCATCCCACATATCGGTCACGCTCGTGGTCGAGTGATTAAGGATATTCGTTACCGATGGAAAACCATGCAGGGCTATTACATGCCTTTTTGGGCTGGATGGGACTGCCAAGGTTTACCCGTGGAACTGGAAGTTGAAAAGCTTCTTGGCGTCAAAAACAAGCGTGAACTCCTCGAACATGTCGGTCAAGAACGCTTCATTGAGGAATGCAAAAAAACCATCATGCACTATCACCAGCTGTGGCTTGAAGCCGATAAAAACCTCGGCGTCTTTATCAATCAAGAGAAAGCTTACTGGACCTACAAAGACACCTACATCGAACGTGAATGGCAAATCCTAAAACGTGCATGGGAACAAAACCTCCTTGAAGAAGGACACTACGTGGTTGCTTACTGCCCCGGCTGCCAAACCTCTCTGAGTAGCGCCGAAGTTGGCTATGAAGGCAGCTACAAGGAAGTGGAAGACCCGTCATTATACTTTAAATTCAAAGTCTCTGGCAGCAAAAATGAGTTTTTCCTTGTTTGGACAACAATGCCCTTCACAATAATAACCGATACTATGCTCGCGGTTCAGCCAGCCGCTGAATACGTGAAGGTGAAAGTCGGCGAAGAAACCTGGATAATGGTGAAGCAACGTGTCGAGCCAGTTATGCAGGAACTCGATATAATAAAGTATCAAGTCACTGAATCCATGTTGGGTAAAAGCTTGGAAGGAACAGCCTACGATTACCCATTAAAAGACTTGATTCCTGAACAAGTGGAGCTTGAAACTAAGCATCCCTTGGTGCATAAGGTTATAGGCGAAGACTTCGTTGACGTTAACACTGCAACAGGTGTTGTGCATCTTTCGCCTGGAAATGGCGAGGACGATTTTTGGGCAGCACGACGCAGAGGCGTTCCCATTTTCGCTCCATTCGACGATGAAGTAAAATTCACTAAAGACGCTGGGATATTCGTCGGTGTATTTGCTCGTGAAGCCGATTATTTGGTTGTTGAGGAACTCCGCAACCGGAACGCTTTCGTTAAGGTTGCGAAGGTGAAACATGAGTACCCAACTTGCTGGCGTTCTCATCACAAGCTCGTTTGGCTTGCTAGAAAAGAATACTTTTTGCGCACGGATAAGTTAAAAAGCAAAGTGTTGGAAGCTGCGGAAAAAGTTGAATATTTTTTTGAAGAACCAAAAAACCGGTTTTTAGGTTTTCTGAAAGAAGGAAAGCTATGGTGCATAAGCCGCGAACGCATATGGGGCACACCGTTGCCAATTTGGACGTGCGAAAAATGCGGCAACAAGCGCATAGTCGCAAGCAAAAAAGAACTGCTTGAAAACGCTCAAGAAACGATTCCAGAAAACTTTGAGTTGCACAAGCCGTGGGTTGACCGAATTACGTTTAAATGTGAAAAATGCGGCGGAAGCATGCGACGAGAAGACTTTGTATTGGATACGTGGCATAATAGTGGTGCTTCACCTTACGCGCGCTTTACTGATGAAGAGGTTGAGAAGTTTGTGCCGACGGCTTTCTTAACTGAAGGCATTGACCAAACGAGAGGTTGGGCGAACTCTTTGCTGCTTGAATACGTTGTTTTAACCGGAGACCCTGTTGCACCATATAAGTCATTTTTGTTTCAAGGTTTAACGCAGGATGCGAAAGGCAGAAAAATGAGCAAAAGCTTAGGCAACGTAGTTGAAACCAACAAGCTATTAGAGAAGAACTCAGCTGACCTGTGCCGTTTTTATATGACGCGTAAATGCTCACCGATTGATTTTATGAATTTTGATATGCAAGAACTAAACCGCCGCCCATACCAAGTTCTGTCAACGCTGTACCATTTAAGCAGGTTCTTTATGCAAAACGCAACTTTCGACGAGTTCGACCCATGCAAATACACGCTACAGTGGGCTTTTGAGGCAAATAAGTTTGAGGCAGCTGACTTGTGGCTGCTGTCTAAGCTACAAGACAAAATTGAAGACTACACCAGCAAGCTTGAAAGGTGTGAATTCAACGCGGCTGTAGCTGTTTTGGATGATTTCGTAATTGAAACACTGAGCAGGCTTTACGTGCCCATGATTCGAAAGGAACTTTGGACTGATGAACCTGAAACGCTGCAGAGACGCCAAACCATCTATGCGCTACTGCATCATACGCTCAAGACTGTAACGTTGCTCTTCAACCCAGTTACGCCTTATCTGAGTGAGGCGTTATACCAGAAAGTTTACAGGCAACTTGAACCCGAACTGCCCGAATCAGTTAATCTTGCTTCTTGGCCAGCGCCAAACCAGAAAATACGTGACAAAGCCCTCGAAGAACAATTTGACATTCTGCTTAAAACCGTATCAATCGGTTATGCTGCAAGGCAACAGGGCAAACTCAAACGCCGATGGCCACTTAGTAAAGCAATCGTGGTTGCGCCACAAAAAACACTAGACGCATTAAAGTGTCTTGAGGCTTTGTTCTTGGAGCTTACAAACGTGAAAGCCGCCGAATATGTGGTGCAAGTTCCGGAGTACGTTGGAGGCGAAAACTGGGTTTCCAGCCAAGAAGACGACATTACCGTTTTTATAAGCGGACAACGAAACGACACTCTGCTGGGCGAAGGCATTACGCGAGATTTGGCACGCCGTGTCCAAGCGCTCCGCAAAGAAAAGGGGTTTGTGCCAACGGATATTTTGGAGTCAGTTCATATTGCCGAGTTGGATGCTGAAAGCATGACCTTGTTGGAGCCGTATTTAGAAGCAATGGCTGGGCTGGTGAGGGCAAGGAAAGTGTATCTGCATCACGCTCGAGACGAAGTTGAAGCCGAATGGCACCAATCCGAGTTGGATGGCAAGAAGATATACCTAAACATTCATTAAATAGTCAATAGTAGAAGGAAAAAACATGGCGGAAGATACAAACAAAAACCACTATTACAAGTGCCCTCACTGTGCTTGCATATTCTTAACAAAAGCCGACCTGCAAAAACACATGAACTGCTTTGGGAATAGTAAAGAAGAACATGAGTTTTCTTACCGCAAAACTCACGGGAGACTAGAACATGGGTACGGCGAAGAATAAGCCTTAATCTACCCAGAGCTTCATTTCTTTTAGGCCAAGACTTTGTTACCGAAAGCTCTAAATGTACTCACTAAGGTATTTTTTCAGAAAAGCACCTGAACGGGGCCGGTAGATCAGTCTGGTATGATCGCCGCGTTCGCAACGCGGAAGCCGCGGGTTCAAATCCCGCCCGGTCCATTCCAAAATTGAGCCTGGCAATTGTTATAAGTCTTCAAAGCAAATTCATACCTCAGTAAAGTTATTTTTTTCTTTTTCAGCACGATTGTTATTAAGAACCGCCGTTACATCTCTAAAGCGTCTGTCGAGTTGGGCAAATGAAAAAAACTAAATTGCTGACCTATGCTGCATTGATAGCTTTGCTCTTAACGTCGTTGATGTCTCTTTCAGCGTTTGCCTCCACATTTTCAACCTTCACTCTCTCTGCATCATCAAACCAATTACAGTACGTGCTACCCCAAGGAACCACATTTAAAGGCACTATCGCTACCACTGGAAGTGTTCGCTTTTGGGTGAGTGCTCCCGACTACGCTGAAATTGTGGACTTAGGCATAATTGATAAAACCACGACATTCGGTTTCGTCGCGAAGCAAAATGGAACCTACACGCTGAATTTCGAGAACGACTTGTCCAACTCGATTCAAGTGACATTCTCGTATGTCACAAACCCAATGATTCCCGGTAGCGACAATTCAAGCGGAATATCCCAAAACTACCTGCTGATAACAGTAATTATTGCCGTATTAGGAAGCCTTCTCATAATCTTTATCCTGCATCGAAAAAGCAAAACCCAGACCAAAGCTTTTCAAAATGTAGCACCCCAACCCATCACTGCACCTGCCCAATACCTGGTTCAGAAAAAGGTAGAAACATATATTGCTGGGATAAAAATTGTCACGTAAAGGGATAAAGCATCTAAAGATTCTGAATGTCCTAAGTGACGACAAGCCCCGTACAACAAAAAGAAATCAACAAAGAACTGAGGTAAGGACGCGATTAGGTTGAGAGCGCTCTTGGTCGTCTGTAGCCAAGCAGCCGAGTTCTTATAACGGCTAAGCCTAATGTTCGCAAATCAAACCCATGTACCCAACGAACTCGATTTTAATACAACAGATAACAGGCGCCTAAGCGTTTACGTTAAAATGTTCAAATTTCATAATTCATAACTTACTTTCTATTAATATAGAAGCAATCAATCGCAAATTTTCATAAACACGCCCATCAAGAGGTTCGGCGTCTGAGTTAGCAGCTTTCTGACAAGAAAACAAATTGTTAAAAGTAGCGATTATCATCAATATTAAATCCAATGAACAAATTAACGCTTTCACGTTCAGCAGTTAGTAAACTGCAAGCAATCATTCTCCTCATTGTAGTAATATTTGGCGCATTGGTAGCAGTTAACTATTTCTATCAAAATCAGCTTATGCCGGCGCAGCCTTCTCCTTCGCCCTCACCTTCTCCTTCGCCTTCACCTTCTCCCTCGCCTATGCCCTCCACTGCACCAGCTGCATTAAAATACGCCAATTTAAACGTAGAACCAACCGAGGCTTGGCCCGGGCAACTAGTCAACGCTTCTCTGGAAGTCAGCAACACTGGAAACGAAAGCATTAGTTATTTGCTACCCTTCTTAGTGAACGGTGAAGTTAACCAAACTGTTGAGGTGCAGCTTGCAAAAGGGGCTTCCGGAACCGTAACGGCTACATTTAATGAGAGCAGTATTGGAACTTACCAGTTAACTGCCGGAGGGCAAAGCAATACAATTAGCATCGTCCCAACAGGCGAATACACGTTGCACTATATTTCTAGCGCCTATGGGTTTCCCTTCACTTTGGATGGCACGCCTGAAGTTTCCCCATTTTCTGGAATGGTGACTAATGGAACGCATACAATTACTGTTCCCGCGGTAGCCAAAATTCAAGTCGTCGGTTGGGGACTTGTTTCATACGACTTTTCGAATTGGAACACCGGAAGTACTAGCCTTACTCAGACGATTAACGTACAGGGTGAGACTTATGTGTCGGCAAATTATATTAGGCAAGGTTCATGTCCCTCCTTGGAAGTCTGGAACGGAACAGGCTATAGTTACGTTGCAGAAGTCAACGACGGTACAGGCTGGCTAGGCTACTTGGAGCATTTTCAACCTGATGGCTCTATGGCTTTCTCTTATAACTACCCATATGACTACATAAAATTGGACTCAACTCAACTGCAGTCGGTCAACGGATTTTCCAACTTTAAAATCGCTGAACTGTCCGACGAAATCTTCTTCCTCGACTCAGTTAAAATGATCGCTGTGGACCATCCAGCAGATGTAAATGTGTTCTCTACCGCGAGCACATTCATTTATAACCTTGCAAATCAAGGAACAATTTACACGGTAAGCGACAACTTAGCTACACCAGTGTCCGCGTTAAATGGAACAGGACAAAATGTTCTGCCATTAATCTCCAAGCTGGACGGAAACTTCACAACTGGAACCACATGGGCATGGCAAAGCCTAACGCTTAATCTGGGCAACCTAACCGGCGCACAAGAGATCAACCTAGTAGTCGCAGCCAAAATTACTTGGCCAACCACCCAAGCCGGAGGCGAAAACTTCCTAACGTATACCAACCAACCAGGAGTAACGCCTTCTCCGCCGCCCTATATGCAAGTAATGGCGCCAAACGGAAGCTGGGTTAATGTCCCTGACGACCGAGAGTTTCCGATACCTCATGTGACGGACAGTGAATTTGACGTTAACTTAACAGGCCTCTTTTCAAATAACAATTATGAATTGAAAATTAATTACTACCAAGATATTCAGTTTGATTACATAGGTATCAGCACGACACCTCAACAGAATATAATTGTTCACACAATAACGCCCTCATCCGCTAATTTGGAGCAGGCATTCGGCGTAAACTCAAACTCCAGCGGAGCATTCACAAAGTACGGAGACGTTACAGCGCTACTGCAATCCGCTGACAACCAGTTCGTTGTTGGACGAGAAGGAGACATAGTTTCAATACAATTTTCAGCAAACCTACCGCTTGTTCCTCAAGGCTGGGTAAGAGACTACTTCATCATCGCCAGCTGCTGGTTTAAAGGCGAAGGCTTGTCCTACGTTCCGTTCACGGTTAATCCGCTTCCATTTCAAGCAATGACAAGCTTTCCATACCCATCAAACGAAAGTTACCCCTATGACGCCGATAACTTAGCATACCTGCAGGAATACAACACAAGAATAATTAATTCACCTTAAACCGTGTTTTTCAGGTGTTTCAGCAACCTTGGTTGAAAAACACCAAAAGCGTTAAAGAGAAAGATCTAATGCAGGTCTCAGCATAACGGTACAGTTCTGTATTCAATTTTTTCTGCTTTCATAAATCCTTATCTAAAACAAGAAAAAGATAAAACAGGCTTATAAAAACAATAAAAAGTGAGCAGAAGCTTTTTAGGCTAAAACTTCTATTTCTGTGTTTTGCTTTCCTTTTCCTTACGTGCCTTTCTTTTCGCGTCTCTCTCTTTTTTAGTTAATGGTTTTTCTTTTTTCGGCATTTAATATTCTCCGACGGTACTTTATGCGAATTACTGCTTTAATAACTTTCGAAAAAAACAAGCAATCTTAAGTGTATTCTCTAAAAGTGTGGCCGCATTTTGTGCACCGCATGAACTGGGTCGATGCTTCGTCGCCGCCGCGTGTCTGCACTTGCCAAACATAAACCATGTTGTTATCGCATTTCTCACATTTCATATGAATCGTGGGCATAGTCTGGATTTTTTGTGCTTCTTCACTTATAACAGTCATAAAAGGCTGAGATGTAGGCTGAATAACCTTCACTACCTTAGCCTGAGCCCTATTATTAGCAGCCTGCTTAACATAGCTGCATTTTGTGCACGCGAGCACTATGGAGTCATCAGTTTTTTTAGGTTCAAGCCGGCAACCGCATTCTGGACAAAATTCCATAAATTAGAACCCTTCACAATTATTTCTTCATTACATAGAAGGTAATCCGATATAAGCATTGTTTTTATTAAAGGACATTCGGTATTAGACTATAATTTGCAAAAAATTGATTTGAAAATAAGGCGCAACCTAAAATATCCTGCTTCATTAATCAGCAGGAGCCACAATTAAAAGAGGGTAATCAATGAGGGAATGGCAAACCATTGACCATGCACTTGGATATTTGGCGCGGGCAGATAAACTTCCGCATAGAACAGAAGCTGAAAGAGTGCTGCTTGATCAAATCCCAACGCATGCCAAGCGTATTCTCGACTTAGGAACCGGGGACGGAAGACTGCTATCGCTTGTAAAACTGAACAGGATAGAGGCAGAAGGGGTAGCACTGGATTTTTCCGAGCCCATGATTGAACAAGCTAGAAAACGATTTGCACAAGATAAACGTGTAACCGTCATGAAACATGATTTTAGTTTTCCGCTTCCATTTGAGCAACTTGGTTGTTTCGATGCTGTTGTTTCTAGCTTGGCTATTCACCATTTGACGAACCCAAGAAAGAAACAGCTATACATGGAAGTATTCGACTTGCTAAATCCAAAGGGCGTTTTCTGCAATCTAGAACGCGTTTCTTCGCCAACACAGAATCTCCATCTAAAGTTTCTAGCAACGTCAAGCTTAATTCCTGAAACAGAAGACCCTTCAAACAGGCTGTTAGATGTGGAAACACAGCTCAAGTGGCTAAGGCAAATAGGCTTTGCCGATGTAGATTGCTACTGGAAATGGCTGGAACTGACCCTTCTTGTGGGCTTCAAACCCTGAAATGTTACTGGCTTTTTTAGTGCTTAATTGCCTGACAGAAAACGATAATAACATCTATAACAACAAATTAATTAGAGGATTTTATCAAATGACAACTAGCAGTAGTGGTGGACAAATTGACTTTATGCATTGGCTGGTACGGTTAATCGCATACATAATTGACGCAATAATAATTGGTATAGTAGCAGAAATATTAGCGGTTATAGTAGGAATCGCAATCATTTTAAGTGGTGCATTCTTTTTGTTCGTGGGATTTGGGCTTTTCTTTTTAGCTTTTGGGATTCTTTCGTTGCTCTACTTCATTATCTTAGACGTCTACTGGGGTGCAACAATAGGAAAAAGACTGATGGGCTTAGAGGTTCAGCTGGCAAAAGGCGGCAGGATACCACTCGACAAATCATTCATTCGCAATATAAGCAAAATCTTCGTACTTTTCCTCTTTCTCGACTGGTTGATAGCAGTTGTGACAGCTGGAGATGACCGACGCCAAAAATTGACTGATCGCTGGGCAGGAACTACAGTTGTTCAAATAAAACAAATATTCCAATCAGCTTCCTCTTCTCCGCCTCCACAACCACCGTCGTCAACACCGTCTACTTAAAATTAAAAATCCCTCCTTTTTTCTTTTTTTAAATAGCCTTCAAGTAACTTTAGAGTTTTTGCACGAGACGCTTGATGGCTTGAAAACACTTTTATCGCTTAAGTTAGGGGACCTTAAACTCTTCCAGCCAAATATTGAGTTGTTTTTCATTTAGACCTACGCTTAACCTTCCATCAAGCCGCCTGCTAACCTTGCCTTTTTCAAAAAATATAACCGTTGGAACAGCTTCTATATCGTAGTCATCCCATAATGGGTTGTTATAGTCGTCAAGGAGGACGCGAATGACGCTTCCAACCTTAAAGCTGCCTATTTTCTTGTCAAAGACAGGAACGAAACGCATACAGTAAGGGCACCATGAAGCATAAAACAAAACGAGAACCTTCTCAGTCTTTTCTAATACGCCGTTTAACTCTTCTTTACTATCAATTTCAATCATGTGTTCTCATGTTAAATCGGTTTTACGCTTTCATAAACATACCGTTTTTAACTTACTTGCCTAGATACCCGAAGAGAACCTAAATACTATAATCGCTAAATAAATCAAGGGAATAAACATGTCGCCGAAATCTTACAGACGCGGTTACCCCGTTGCAGTTCTCGTAGGAATAGAGCAAAATCATGCAGCACTATGGCAAGTTTTTAGCCAAGTTGCCAAACAACAACCAACTATACCCTTAAACGGGGACAGAAGCGACCCTAAAGCAGTATACAACTTTCATGAAGCCATCATAAACGCGTTAAGACCAACATTAAAAGAAGGGGTGAGAAGCACCATAATAGCTTCTCCAGCCAGAACCAGTTATGCCCAAGAATTGCTCAACTACATCAAAGCACATCACACCTGGCTTATTCAAGGCGCAAACAAGGCAGCTTTCTCAACGATAACCGGTTCAGCAAGCACTCCACAGCAGGTAGCTGCCTTAACTAAAACAACCGCCTTCAAAGAATTAATCAGCGAAACCACAGCTCAAGAAAACGAAAACCTGCTTGAAATCCTCGAAAAACGGCTAAACGAAGAAGACAATCTGGTGCTTTTTTCTTTGCAAGAAGCAGAAAACTTTATCCTCAACATACAGGCGGAAGGAAAACCCAAGCCGGAATACCTCATGCTGACGGATGAGTATCTTGCAAAAAGCCGGCAAAAATACAGGATTCAAAGGCTTATGCAAGTTGCCGCGAACAAGGGAGTTAAAACACGCGTAATAAGTGCGGAATCAACCGCGGGCAACCGCGTCATGCAGCTTGGCGGAATTGTTTGCTTAGCAAAACGTGAATAGACTGGTTAAAGCAATCCTGCCTGCTTTAGTTCTTCAATTGAAATTTTGCCTGAATGCAGGGCAGTAGCCACCAACACGCCTGAAACGCCCAAATCTTTCAACTCAACTAAATCTTTTATGTCTCTCACTCCGCCCCCAACATAAACCTCCCCATCTTCTTTAAGCGCCTTCTTCAAAAAATCAACATTAACCCCTTCATCACTGCCAACACGCGCCAAATCCAAAACAATGACCTCTGAGACACCCATCTCCTTAAACTCACGCAAAAGACCCATAGACTCTTTGCAGCCGTCAAACCCCGATTTAACAAGAACTTTGTCACCCTTCAAATCCAAACTAACAATGACTCGCTCGCTTCCAAGAAGCCTTACCGCTTCTCCCACAAAACTTTTACTTTGAAGCGTTTCCGTACCAACTACAACTTTGGAAACTCCGTATTCCGGCAATTTCTTGGCCGTTTCAAGGTCAGCTACTCCAGCATCAACCATCAACTTAAGCCCAGTTTCCGTGGCGATAAGTTTGAAAACCTGAAAGTTCACAGAGCCGTGGATGATTGCGTCTAAGTCTGCAATGTAAAGCTCGCTAAATCCGAGGGCTTTGAATGCTCCGGCAACTTCTAACGGGTCAACCGACTTGCACAGAATACTCTGGAGCGGTTGATACTCTTGCCTTTTTCCTCGTACAGCATGAACCACTAAGCCGTTTAAAATGTCAATTACAGGTATAACCTTCAAGCTATTCAGCCACCCGTGAATTGATTCTCAACGTATAGAAAAACCTAACCGTTTTTATAGCAAAACTTTTAAAGGGATCATCAATGCGCATCAATAAGGATGCTAATTGAAGCTACTCATAAGCCCCATGAATGAAAAAGAAGCCTCTGAAGCCATCGCTGGAGGCGCAGACATAATAGACGTCAAAAACCCCCAGGAGGGAGCTTTAGGCGCAAATTTCCCATGGGTTATTAAGCGAATAAGAGAAATCACGCCAAGGAACATTCAGGTTAGCTGCGCTTTGGGGGATGTTCCGAATCTTCCAGGCTCCATATCTTTGGCGGCGTTGGGAGCAGCATCGCTCGGTGTTGACTACATTAAAGTGGGGCTTTACGGACTCAAAACGCCTAAAGAAGCCGTGTTTCTGCTGCAGAACGTTAACAACGCAGCCAAAGCGTGCAATCCTAAAATCAAAGTCGCCGCCGCAGGCTACGCTGACGCGGAAAGAATAGGCGCAATAGACCCTTTGCTCATCCCTGAAATAGCTTCTAAGGCTCAAGTAGACCTAGCAATGGTCGATACCGCCGTTAAAGACGGCAAAAACCTCTTCAGTTTCTTGTCCGCAAAGCAGCTTGAAAAATTCATCAGTTCTGCGCATAAACTGGGTTTGGAGGTGGCGTTGGCTGGTTCGCTGAGAAAGCAGGATTTACATGTGGTTTATGGTCTAGGCGCTGATGTAGCGGGGTTGCGTGGGGCAGCCTGCACAAACAGCGACAGAGTCAAGGGGCAAATTACCCGAAAACTTGTATTGGAACTCGTTGAAACCGTTAAGCAAGCGGAAAGCCAAGCCAAAAAGAGGGCTTAACTATTGCAGCCTAACGGGTTAAGCAGGAAAAAAGTGCTGGCTGAACTCAAAAGAACCCGCGAACAAGACAAGCGGTATGACAGCGGCAAAATTTTGTGTTCAATGTGCACAAAACCGCATCCCATAGCAGAAAAAGCTTATCGATTATTTTTAAGCTCTAATCTGGGAGACCCAGGACTTTTCCCTGGCAGCGCAAAACTTGAAAAAGAAGTTATAAACCAACTTGCAACGCTTCTCCACGGCGAAAACGGCGTTGGCTTTATGGTTTCAGGCGGAACAGAAGCAAATTTAATGGCTCTCTTAGCCGCAAGGAATAAGGCGCAGGTCAGTCAGCCCGAGGTTGTTTTGCCCGAGTCTGCCCATTTCTCTTTCACCAAAATCTGCAGTATGCTGAACCTGAAGCCAATCTATGCAGGTTTAGACGGCTCTTTCAGGGTTGATTCTTCGTCAGTTGAAAAATGCGTCAGCAAGAACACAGTAGCCATAGTTGGCACGGCTGGAACAGCTGTACTTGGCGCTGTCGACCCCATTGAAGAGCTATCGCGCATAGCTTTGGTACATGATGTTTGGTTGCATGTTGACGCAGCCTTCGGCGGCTTAGTAATCCCATTTCTCACAGATGCCAAATACACATTTGATTTCTCTTTAGGCGCTGTGAAGTCTATGACGGTTGACCCGCATAAGATGGGTATGGCGGCAATCCCCGCTGGAGGAATCATTTTCAGAGACCCAAAAGACCTAGCTTACATCAAAACAGAAACCCCTTACTTAACCGACCAATACCAGTATACGTTTGTTGGAACAAGAACAGGCGCCGCCGCAGCTTCAGCATGGGCAGTTTTCAGATTTGTCGGTACGGACGGATTCAAGAAAGTGGTAGGCAAATGCATGAAAACCACCCAACTTATGGCTGATGAACTCAGAGATTCGGGTTTTAAACTTGTTGTGGAGCCAACGCTGAACATATTAGCTTTCCGCAGTGACAAAGGCACAAAGCATCTGGCAGAAAAACTTTGGGAAAACGGCTGGTTTGTCTCTTATGTGCCACGTTACAACTGTATCAGAATAGTTGTGATGCCCCACGTTAAGAAGCGGCATGCCATGGCTTTTCTGAAAGATTTAGCTGCAATCGAAAAGCTTTAAGGCTACTGTGGGTTTCCATCGACTCCAAAGGAGCTTTGCTTTGAAGCTTTTAGTTTACGAGCACGTTTCAGGCGGCGGATACTCAGAACAGCCTATTCCACCAAACGTTTTGTCTGAGGGCTTTGCAATGCTGCGCTCTATTGTTTCTGATTTTAAGTCGGCAGGCAACGAGGTAACCGTTTTACTTGATGCTAGACTCTCAAAGCTGAATCCGCCCATAGATGCAGACTGCACAATACCAGTTTTTTGCCTCCAAGAAGCCGAAAATTTCCTCACAAATGCCGCTAAAATTAACGATGCCGTCTACGTTATTGCACCTGAAACGGGACAAACGCTGCAGTCGCTCGTAGAATTTGTGGAGCGCACTGGCACGGTTTCGCTTAACTGCGACGCCCGCGCTATCCAAAAGGTTGCAGACAAAGCCACTCTATATGAGACTTTGAAAAAGAATGGTTTACCGACGCCTAACACGGTGGCGTTTAATGTTGATGGGGGTTTAGCTGAAGTCAAGCAGATAATCAGTGGCAAATTTAATTATCCCTTAGTTTTCAAGCCCATGGATGGCGTCAACTGCGGCGGCTTAAGCATCGTTAAAGAAAACGCCCAGATTGAGGCGGCAGTTGCAAAAATAAAGGCTGAATCCTCTGGGAAGCACTTTATTGTTCAAGAGTTTATTTCTGGCGAAGCTGCAAGCGTTAGCGTTCTTTGCACAGGCGGCAAAGCTTTGGCGATTAGCCTAAACAAGCAAAACGTCAAGGTCGCCGCGCCCGAGGCTGTTTCAAGTTATGAAGGCGGCATTGTTCCCATGAATCATCCTCTTGGGCAAGAAGCGTATAGGATGAGTGAGATGGTTGTTGAGTCGTTTCCTGGTTTAAAGGGTTATTTGGGTGTTGACTTGGTTTTGGCAAATGACAAGCCGTTTGTAGTTGACGTTAATCCACGGTTAACAACTTCTTATGCTGGCTTATGCAGGGCTGCCAACTTTAACATTGCAGAAGCAATGGTTAAAGCTGTTTTGAAAGATAAGCTTCCAACTAAAAAAGAAATTAGCGGTTTTGTTTACTTCTCAAAAGTGGAAACTCCTAAGCCGGCGATTAGCGTTTTTCAAAAAGTGGCTCAAATAAGAGAGGTTGTTTCGCCGCCTTTCCCACTTCATAATAATGTTAAGGCTTGTTCGCTGGTCGCTGGGCACGGCAACTCCTTGGACAATGCACGGTTGCGCTTCGAAGAAGCTAAAAAGCATTTACTCACCATTATCAGCAGAGGAAAATAGCTTGGTAAACGTGTTAGGCTACGATATCGGAGGCGCCAACACTAAAGCCGCCTTCATACAAACACAAAAAGGCAAGCTGCGCGATTTCAAGGTAGCAGTGGAGTACTTTCCCGTTTGGAGAGAACCAGAAAAACTCACCCGCGTCCTCCTAGCACTTAAAGAACGGCTAGGCGCCAACCGATTAGACGCATTGGGTGTAACCATGACGGCTGAATTATCCGACGCTTACGCAACCAAAAGAGAAGGCGTCCACCACATTTTAGCCTGCATTAAAAGCGCTTTTCCCGATGTTCCTATCCATGTTTTGAACACTGGCGCACAATTGCAGTCAATCGAAGGGGCTGAAGTATACCCGCTTGGGGTTGCCGCGGCTAATTGGGCTGCAACAGGCTGGCTAGTTGCACAGTGGATGAAAGACTGCGTGGTGGTTGATGTTGGAAGTACAAGTGCAAGCATAATTCCCATTGTCAACGGGCAGGTAGCAACGAAAGGTAAAACGGATTTAGAGAAGCTCATTTGTGGAGAGCTTGTTTACACTGGAAGCTTAAGGACGAATGTTGCTGCAATCGTGCATTCTGTTCCAGTTAAGAATGGGGTTGCAAGGGTCGCTTCAGAACTGTTCGCGTTATCTGGCGATGTGCACTTAGTCTTAGGCAACATCACCACTAAGGAGTATACTTGCGAAACGGCTGATGGGCGAGGAAAAAGTTTGCCTGAAGCTTTGGCGCGGTTAGCTAGAGTAGTCTGTGCTGACACGGAAATGTTGACTCAACCAGAGATCATTAACATGGCTAAGTACATTTATGATAAACAAGTTCTACAGGTTGCCGAAGGCTTAAACAAAGTGTACTCTAAGACGAAAACATTGAAATCAAACGAGGTTTCAGTGGCGGTAACGGGGCTTGGCAAAGATTTCATCGCAAGGAAAGCCGCTGAAAAGATTGGTGTCCATGCCATAGTTGATTTGGGAACGTTGTTGAATAGTGATGTTGTGGTGGTTACTCCTGCGTTCGCTGTTGCCCTGATGACTGCCAATAAACTTGAAGGAGAAATCGTCAAATGGACATGGCAATAGTTAAGGTAGGAGGTAGCTTAGCAGTACACCCTGAAAAACTAAGAACCTTATGTGCAAAGTTAAGCGAAGTCTCCAAGAAGGTTAAGCTAATTGTGGTGCCTGGAGGCGGCGAATTCGCTGACGTTGTAAGAAATTCACATAAGCGATTTAACTTGTCACTTACAGTGTCTCATAGGATGGCGATTTTGGGAATGGATCAATACGGTTTTCTGCTGTCTGATTTGTTGCCGCATTCGTCTATATTAAATCAGCTTGAATATGCGCAAAGAATTTTGGATTTGGGTAAGTTGCCTGTTTTTTTGCCTTCAAATTATCTGCTTAGCGAGGACCCGTTGGAGAACTCGTGGGATGTAACTTCTGACTCCATCGCTGTTTACATTGCAGGTCAATTACATGCAAGCAAAGTTGTTTTGGTGACTGATGTCAACGGGGTTTACACATGTGACCCAAAAAAGTTTTCAGATGCTAAATTGATCAGCAAGTTATCAGCCAATGACCTTTTAAGGATGAATAAGCGGACAAGTGTTGACAAGTTTTTGCCTAAATTGCTTTTACGGTTGCAGATTAAATGCTTTGTTGTTAATGGGCTTTATCCTGACCGGGTTGAGTCTATCCTAAATGGGCAAGATGCAGTGTGCACAATAATTAATTAGCAACCCATAAAATGCCCACTCCAAATGTTTCGTCATATAGACTGCGTCAACACTTTTTGAATCTGGGAAACAGTTATCCTTGGCATTTGGTTATTTTTTTTCCAACGATATTTTGAAGCTTCCAGTACTTTTCTAAGAACACTAATCCTTTTTCCGTTAACGTGAATTTTTTGGCCACCATCCTTTTCCATAACCATTAGCCAATGGTTCCGAAGCAGTTACACAATGCAGTTTTGAAGCAGAACATGTGACGTAGTTGTTTGACGCCTAACATAGCTTTTAGTTTGGGACTCTTGCTTAAACTAAGTATTTCCGTGATAACATGAATGTGGTCTCGTTTCTTTTAGAAGCCGTTGCGGCCTTCCCCCGATGGATTGGCTACTATTCAAGCAATTAAACATTTGTTGCAATTGGGTTATCAGTCACAAATAAACTAGCACATAAAAAAAAGAGAAAAAGGAAAAAATGGAAGTATGCGGTTAGATTTTTTTCTTGTCTAGGACTTCTCGGAAAGTCTTACCGCAGCAGTCGTAAAGCCCGATGGTGAGTTGAGTTCTTTTTCCTTTCTTGTCTGGTTTACCTGCCATCTTCCAAGTTTTCTTTGCAGTTTTGACTTCTTTTCCACAAGTTGGGCATTTTGCCATAATTATCCCTTATGGTTCAATGTAATCATATGAATCAGCATAAAACACTTGCGGTTAATTACCTTCTCAATCACTCAAAACAACCGCGGGCATTCCGATTTTTCAAATAATAATAATTTTTACACATGCGTCTACAGCAGTAATAGCGATATTAACGCTATAGAAGAAAAAATAGTGTAATCCAATAGGACCCAATTAACAAATATAGTAACATAAAATTCGAGGATAATTACCCAATTTTTTCATTTTTTTTTAAAAAAAAATTGCACAAAAAAACATTTTGGTTTTTTTGTATTTCTTTTGTGTACCGCTTATTCTAGGCTTTCAGTTTGTATTGTTTTCTGGTTTTTTGTTTCTAGATAACTTATACGGCCACCAGTTGAATTTTTGCGCTAACCCCATCAATGCGGGTACGAAAAAAAGGATGACGACGGTAACATCTATTAAGATGGCTGAGGCGACGGCGAGGCTGATTTCTTGAAGCATTGGAATGCCGGTTATAATTAGTGACGCGAACACTGTGGCAAGTACAAGCCCTAAGCCGAGGATAGTTACCCAAACTTTGTCGATGGCAGTTACTATTGCTTCGTTGTCGGTTTTACCGTTGAGGACTTCTTCACGGATGCGCGTTAAAAAGAATATGTCGTAGTCGATTCCAACGCCCAGCATGGTTACAACTACAAATAAGGGCGCAAAGTCTAAGATTGGCACGTTAAGCGCAAAGTAGAATGTGATTGAAACGATAGCTAAGGAGAAAACAACACTGCAAAGTATTGTAATTATCAGGCGAATAGGTGTGAAGGCTGACCGAAGCTGCAAAAACAAAATCACGTAAACCGCTGCTGCAAGGATTACTACAACCTCAGGAATCAGGTTCACCATGAACATGTGATTGTCATAGGCTGACTGAGTTTCCCCTCCAAAGTAAACAGCTACACCTTTCATGAGAGGCAGTTGGTTGATGTTCTTCTCCATCCCAATTAAGGAGTTAGTAGCAGCTGCACCTACGGCTGAATCTGAAAGGCCTAGTGTGATCACTGCCGTTTTGTTATCTTTTCCAATTGTTGAAAACATTTGGCTCTCATACTGCAGGGACAGTGGCTCAGACATACTTTCCACGGATGAGTAGTTGAACGCGTTTCCAAAGGGCCTAGTTGGACCTTTAACAGTAGCAACTCCTTTGGAGTCCACAGCGGCGGCTGTGATTTGCTCAATCTGGTCCAATAAGGTTTGGTTAAACTGGTTGTCTCCATAGGTTATTTGTGTAGGAGTTGTCACAATGATGGAAGTTGGCCCCGTTGCTCCGCTTCCAAAACTGTTAGCTAAGATAGTGAGTCCCTGATTGCTTGGGAAGTTTGGAATAAGCTTTAGAAAATCCTCGTTCGTAGGCACATTATACACGACGACGAAGGCACTTAAGGCTACTATACTGATGATGATAACAATCGGTACTTTCCGTTTAAGTGTGCCATGTGCCAAGCGTCTTAGTGTGTTCTGGTTTGGGTCGGACCGTGCTTTGCCTTGCTTATTCAGTCCCGGCCAGAAAATTCTGTCGCCCAAAGCAATCTCAAGAGCAGGTAATAATGTGAGTGATGCCGTCAGCAAAACTGAAACGCCTAGCGCTATGGCGGTTCCGACGTCACTAAAGATGGGCACGTTAGCAACTGCCATGACTATGTAAGCGACAATTACAGTTGTACCCGCGGTTAGCACTGCTTGCCCTGCCCACTTAATTGAAGTACCCACGCTTTCCTCAGTTGATTTGCCTTTCTGCCGCTCTTCTCTTGTGCGTCTAAGTTGTAACACTGAGTAGTCTACGGCTAGTCCCAGCATCAATAGTATGGTTAAGGTTGGGGTGAGGAAGGTCAAGGTTCCATGGCCAATATCTACAACTGAAACGTAGATAGAAGCAAGTGCAACTGAAACTGAAATGCCACCCAGCAGCACTGGAATCAAAGCAGCGACAGGTGCAAAAAACAGTAGTCCAACGATTAAAAGGGAAACCGCTATTGCTGGTACAACGGTTATTTCGAGCGCAGGTACAAATGCCTTTTCTACATCCTGGCTCAAAACTGATCCACCTGTCACATAAACCGAGCCAAAATTTTGTAATCCAGAATTTTTTACGTCTGACTCTACATGAGCAATTGTGTTTGCGTCTGGATTGGATGAGAAGCTGAAAACAATCAGCATAGTATTATTCTGTGAATTAACGAAATTGCTCGATAACGCGCTTGAGGGAACATAAGGATAACCAGCGTAGGGTTGAGTCGCTATTAAATTGTTGATAGCAACGTTGACATCGGTGGTTGTTGCGTTCGGCGAAAGCCCCGAAAGGAGACTACTTAGAGATTCGGCGTTTACGTTGAAGAGCGGGGAGTCTGAAAAGGCGCTCTTGGTAGCATTGGAAACAAGATCGCAAGCTAAAGTCCATGTTTGAGTATCGTTGGGTGAGGAGCCAAGCTGATAAGAAGAATCCATCAGGTCAGAAACTGAAAACCCCGCATTCCCAGTTGTCAAGTTTGTATAGCTTGTTTCTAAGAGGGTAATTGCATAGTTTCCAAGCGTTACATTTGAAGGCGATGATCCAAAGCTGTACAGTTGGTTGACAAGATTGGTTGGTGAAGCTCCTAAGGCAGATGAAAGTTCTGCAGGAATGCTTGATGTCATAGTTGAAATTGTCAAGTTTGCTACTGCGTCAGGTTGATTCCAAGTTGTAACGCTCAGGCCTGAGGCAACAGCGTGTATCATTTGGCTTGTCTGCGTATCAAGCTGTGGGTTGCTTAGGAATGCCGAGACTGACTGGTTTATTGCAAAGGCTTCGCGGTCGAGCAGTGTGGTGTTGTGTGGGAGGTTTTGGAAACTGGTATTCCAAATTTTGAAGAATGCTGAGTAGTAAGCGATGGATTGAGCGTCGCCTCCGAAATTAGAGGAGGCGCTGAACATGGTGGCGTTCGCCTCAATATTCGCAGAAATTGGATCAGGTGCGCTCTGATTGATTTCCTGCCAAATACCAACAAATGCAGCTGGCAAACCGTATATTAGTTGGGCTGTTTGGTTGATACCTGTTTGCAGCTGAAACAGGTTTGTGCTCAACTCTGATAGGTTGTCCTGCAAAGAATGTAGCCCCGAGTTAATTGTGATTATGTTGGATTGTAGACTTGCCGTCTGGCTAAGTATGCCATATACTGACGAATTAAGCAAGCTAGCCTCCAGCGAGTAAAGGTTTGTTTCTCCGGTGTAATTGCCGATGTCCTGATCTTTGGATATTGTGTCGTTGAGTGCAAGCACGTCCTGTTTTAGCGAGTCAGAATATACTGGAGCGCCTTGGATGACCACAAGGATGCTGTTGTCACTAGTGTTGGTTGATGATGGAAATTGAGCCTGCATTATATTAGCTGCTTTAACCGACATTGTATTGGCAGGCGCCCCAAACCCGCCAGTAAGATTATAGGAAACCGATGAAAAGAAGCTTGGGATAAAAACAAGCGAAAGCATTACAGCAACAACCCAAGCTATGATGACCCATCGGTACCGCCTCCGAATGAAATGGTTTAGCGAATCGAAATATGACCTTGGTATTTACATCAAGCTCCCTGTTAAACAACTCTAATGGTTAACCCTGCAATTACTAGTTATAGCATTTGCCGTTTGCGCCGCCTTTCTTAAGGATTTTCCATAATCCACCCATAAACCCCCAACGAACCATTAAATACAGGTCAAAAAAAGGAGCGCAACCATGAGCGATTGTCTGGGCAATGTGTTAAACGCCGTAGAAGTTTCCAAGCCCTATTTATGGATGTTTTGGGCTTTGGCAAGTGAAAAAATAGGCAAAAATTAAACGGTATAGCGTCCCAATAGCGGAAAAAAGTCCAAAAACGAGTGTTTTCCAAACAATAATGTGGTGCCGAGGGCCAGCTTGAAGCCGTCGTTTAAACCGTCGTTTCCTCGTGCGCGTAGCAGAAAACATCAAACGACAGACAAAGTAGACTCACCCACATACTTCAACACGTAATATCGGGACAAGGCGACGCGCTTTGATGATTTTTCTTGGTAGCTATCCTTATAGAATTTTCCCGTTTATTCTCTTCTTTTTTGCAGCAATTACAGCAAATGCAACACATACCATAGAGGCAACTAATGAAAAAGCGACCGCTTGGTTAGGAAACTCTGGAATTGTTGGAGAAGGTACAGGTGGGGATGGTTGAGGAACCGTAATTGCACCAAAAGCGTAAACGTTGTCGTCGTCTGAGCCAACGTAGACCACGCCGTTGGCAACCGCAGGAGAAGAATCCACAAGGTCAAGGGTCCCGTGAGTCCATACTGTACTGCCGCTTGTAGCGTTCAAAGCGTAAACGTTGTCGTCGTCTGAGCCAACGTAGACTATACCGTTGGCAACCGCCGGGGAAGACTCCACCTGGCTACTTGTGCTGTAGCCCCATATTTTGCTGCCTGTTGCGGCGTTTAAAGCGTAGACGTTGTAGTCTTCTGAGCCAATGTAGACTATTCCATTAGCAACGGCGGGACAAGAATCCACATAATTGCCTGTGGCGAAGTTCCATATTTTGCTGCCTGTTGCGGCGTTCAAAGCGTATAAGTTGTAGTCGTCTGAGCCAACGTAGACTATGTTGTTGACAACTGCAGGAGAGGAATCCACTTCGTCGCCGGTTGTATAACTCCATATTTTGCTACCTGTTGCGGCGTTCAAAGCGTAGACGTTGTCGTCTTCTGAGCCAACGTAGACTACACTATTAACAACCACGGGAGACGAAACCACGGAACTACCTGTGGTATAGCTCCATATTTTGGAGCCTGTTTCAGCATTTAAAGCGTACACTTTGTTGTCGTCAGATCCAACGTATACTATGTTGTTGACAACTGCAGGGGAAGACTCCACTTCGTCGCCGGTTGTATTACTCCATATTTTGGCACCGTTAGTAGCATTCAAAGCGTAAACCTTGTGGTCCTCTGAGCCAACGTAGACCACGCCGTTGGCAACCGCAGGAGAAGAATCCACAGCACCGCCGGTCTTGTAACTCCAGATGTATGCGCCGGTTGCAGCGTTCAAAGCGTAAACATAGTGGTCATCTGAGCCAACATAAACCACCCCGTTTATAACAGCAGGAGAAGAATAATCTACAGAATTGCCGGTCGTGTAGTTCCATAGGAGTTGGTTTGTGATTGGCGCTGTTGACGTGGAGTAGCCTGTGTGCGTTAGGTCATGATGGAATGTGGGCCACCAGTCCACGGTAGATTGCTGGGCTTTCACTTTTGGCGCGAAAGCTGAAAACATCGATAAACACAAAAGCCCTAGAAGGATCACGCTTAGTATTCTCTTCATTTTCGTCCATCCTCAAGAAATTGCGGTTATCTTACTTACGTCAAAATGAAGCTTTTAAAATTTTCCATTTAGAAAACGCGAGTTGCCGCCAAGTTCGCGTAGCGCGGCGCAAATGGTTTCCCAAATTTATTAACGAATATATTGAAGAAATAGCAGACATCTTTTTTGCTTGATTGTGGGTGCGGTCTGCCTGTCGTCTGCTTTGAAGTACCCGAACTGGTAATTTAGGATGGACTTGCTGTTGCCTTTAATCCGCCGCCCGACGTACTAGTTATAAGAGAAACTTTACCGGTGAATCCGAGGAAAGTGCTTCAACACTTCACTCGTCTAACTCTGTAACCGTTGTCGTTGAGGGTCTCTGCGAGCGCCGCGCGCCTAAAAAGGCAAACCTAAATTGTTCATTTGTAAAAAATTAGAAAAATTAGCTTATTCGCAGCCTTAATGTAATTAAGAGGCTCAAAATAAGCTTAAATGGTGCCGAGGGCAGGGTTTGAACCTGCGACGACTCGGTCTTCAGCCGAGCGCTCTCCCGGGCTGAGCTACCTTGGCACCGTGCTCTGGGAGTGACCACATCCAAGAAATGAAGTGAAATGTTTTAAAGCTTTCTGAATTTGAATATGGCGCTATAGTTTAGTAATTAATTAGTGCAGGAAACCCATGAAGTGGATTAAGAAGTAGCCTATTAAGCCACAGCCTAAAAAGCACATTAACATTAGTAG